>JAFZCF010000103.1 GCA_017552165.1 Clostridia bacterium | reverse complement strand
GTCGTCGTCGGCTTCGGCCCCTGCGGGATGTTCGCTGCCCTCGCGCTCGCGGAGCGCGGATACCGCCCCATTGTGATAGAGCGCGGCGATCCCGTATCCGTGCGGTCGTTCAGGGTGGCGGAGTTCATGAGGACGGGGATCCTCGACACCGAGTCAAACGTCCAGTTCGGCGCCGGAGGCGCAGGGACCTTTTCGGACGGCAAGCTCGTCACGAGGATAAACGACGAGAACGTCGAATACGTTCTCAGGCGGCTCGCCGGTTTCGGCGCTCCGCCGGAAATACTTAAAAACGCAAAACCGCACGTCGGTACCGACAGACTTCTGAAGGTCGTCTCGGAGATCGACGCGAGAATAAAGGAACTCGGCGGGGAGATACGCTACAGAACGCGCCTCGAGGGGTTTAAAAGAAACGTCACGGGAGAGGCGACGGCCGTCGTCACGTCGGAGGGCGAGATCCCCTGCGGACAGGTCGTTCTTGCTCTCGGAAACGGCGCGAGAGATACCTTTTCCCGCCTCATCGGGGACGGATTCGAGCTTTTGCCGAAGCCGTTTTCCGTCGGGGTGAGGATAGAACATCTCCAGGAAAAGATCGATACGGCGATGTTCGGCGACTACGCCGGCGATCCACGGATTGGACACGCCGAATACGCGCTTTCGCACAGAGTCGGGGAGGACTGCGTCTACACCTTCTGCATGTGCCCCGGCGGCGAGGTCATCGCCGCGGCGTCAGAGGAGGGCGGCGTCGTCACGAACGGCATGAGCCGTTACCTCAGAAACGGTAAAAACGCAAACGCGGCGCTTGTCGTGAACGTATCTCACGGCGACCCGGTATCGTTTCAGAGATCGCTCGAGGCGGCGGCGTTCCGCGCCGGAGGAGGCGGCTTCCGCGCGCCGATCGAGACCGTCGGGAGTTTTCTCGGCAGGACCGGCTGCGGCATCGGGGAGGTCGCGCCGACCTACATGGGCGGGAAAGTGACGCCTTCGCGTCTCTCGGCCCTTTTCCCCGACAGGATAAACAGGATGCTCGGGCTCGGGCTCGAGGTTTTTGACAGAAAGATAAGCGGATTTGCAGATCCCCGTGCGGTGCTTACGGGGGTCGAGACCAGGACCTCGTCTCCGTACAGGATGACGAGAAACGGAGACATGACCTCCCCCGCGTCGGGGAACGTCTATCCCGCCGGAGAGGGCGCGGGATACGCCGGGGGGATAACCTCGGCGGCCGTCGACGGGCTGAGAGCCGCTGTTGCGATAATAAAAAGATACAGGCCATTCTGACATGAGATTCAAACGCTGGGTCGTACCCGAAAAAACAGAATATGACCCCGCGACGAGGGAAACGGCGGAAAAGGTCGGTCTGACTCTCCCCGCCGCTCTGCTTCTCAGAAAAAGAGGGCTTGAGACAGAACGGGAGATACGCGATTTTCTTGAACTGAAAAAAGAAAATCTGCACAATCCTTTTCTTCTTCCGGATATGGAAAAGGCGTGCGAAAGAATAATCCGGGCCGTCGAAAACAGGGAAAAGATAACGGTTTACGGCGATTATGACGTCGACGGCATAACCTCGACGACGACTGTCTATCTGTATCTCCGCTCGAGGGGAGCCGACGTCGGCTATTTCATCCCGAACAGGGCGGAGGAGGGATACGGAGTCGTATCCGACGCCGTCGACCGGCTCGCCGACCTAGGGACTAAGCTTTTCGTGACGGTCGACACGGGCGTCACCGCCGTCGAGGAGGTCGAACGCGCCGCGCTCAGAGGGTGCGATTTCGTCATAACCGATCATCACGAGTGCCGAGAGATCCTCCCACCTGCGGAGGCCGTCGTGAATCCCAAAAGGCGCGATTCGGCATATCCCTGCGAGCATCTCTGCGGCGCCGGTGTGGCGTTCAAGCTCGTCACCGCGCTGGAGATAACCTTTGCAAAGCGCGAGCGCCGTCCGGTGGCGGATGCGCTCGACTCGGTGATACGCGAATACGTCGATCTCGCGGCGATAGGGACTGTTGCCGACGTCGTTCCACTCCTCGGGGAGAACCGGCTCATCGTTTCGATGGGACTGATACGCATCAATTCGGACATGAGACTCGGGCTTAGGGCTCTGCTCGACATGACGGAAAAGCCGGGAACGAAGAGCGCCGTGAGCGTCCAGACGATATCCTACGGGCTCGCCCCCCGGCTTAACGCCGCCGGGAGGATGGAGTCGGCGGAGATGGCCGTCCGGCTGTTCATGTCCTCCGTTCCGTCGGAGGCGACGGAGATAGCCGGCGAGCTCTGCCGGACGAATCAGAGGCGAAAGCAGGAGGAACTCGCGATCGACCGCGACATCGACGGCATGATCTCCGCCGATCCGTCGCTCGCCGACGCACGGGTGATCGTCCTTTGCTCCGAAAGCTGGCATCACGGGGTGATCGGCATCGCCGCCTCGAGGATAATGGAAAAATACGGCAAGCCCTGCATACTCGTCTCGTTCGACGGGGACGTCGGCAAGGGCTCCGGCAGGTCGGTAAGGGGCTTCAATCTCGCCTCGGCGCTCGACAGCTGCCGCGACTGCCTGATAAAATACGGCGGGCACGAGCTCGCGGCGGGGCTGTCCGTCAGCAGGGAAATGTTCGGGACGTTCAGGCAGAGGATAAACGACTGCGCTGCAGGATGCGCGTCGCTGTCGTCGGTACCCGAGGCGGAGGCGGATCTCATCCTTTTGCCGGAGGAGATAACCTATCGGCTTGCCGGAGAACTCGAACTGTTCGAGCCCTGCGGAGCCGGCAACCCGCAGCCGGCCTTCGTGACGAGAAATCTGACGGTCGTTTCGTCTCTCCCGCTCGGAAACGGGCACCACACGAAACTGCGGCTTTCGGGCGGCGGAAGAGAGTTCAACGTTCTCAAGTTCGGGAGTTCGCCCTCCGAGATCGGAGCGGCGGCCGGCGATTCCGTCGACATCCTGTACCGGTTGTCCCTCAACAGATACAACGGCCGCACGTCGGAGCAGGTGACGGTCAGCGAGATCCTCCCGTCGGAGGGGGCCCTCGCGGATCGCGCCGCGGAGCTTGAACGGTACCGTATGATGACAGCGGGAAAAATCGCTCCCGAAGACGCCGAGATGCCCTCGCGTCAGGATTTTGCCGCTGTGTACAGATTTTTCAGGTCGCTCGGCGGGGAGGAAACTTCCTTTTCCGTGATCGGCAGGGCATGCGGCATTGATAATTACGTAAAACTCCGTCTCGTCGCCGATATCCTCGGCGAGGCGGGAATCGTCAACGTCTCGGAGACCCCCGACGGTTTCCCGGGATTTGAAACGCTCAGGGTATCGGTAAACGAAACAGAAGGCAAGGTCGATCTCGAAAAAACATGTCTCTACAAAACGCTGAAGAACTCCCGCGAAAAGACGAGAGATACGGGGATATAGAAAAGCTGCTCACCGTGCTGTCGAGCACGGGGAAACACTATGACCTCGAAAAAATCAAAAAGGCCTATCTGTACGCGAAGGAACTGCATTCCGGGCAGAAAAGGGCAACGGGGGAGGACTATATTTCCCACCCCGTCGCCGTCGCCGAGATCGTCGCGGGCCTCGAGCTCGACACAGACTCGATCGTTGCCGCGCTTCTGCACGATACGGTCGAGGACTGCGGGAACAGGACCGACATAAAGACGATATCACGCGAGTTCGGCGAGGACGTCGGCCAGCTCGTTGACGGGCTGACAAAAATGGTCCAGATCCCATTCGAGGACAAAGAGGAGCAGCATCTCGAAAATCTGCGCAAGATGTTCCTCGCGATGGGCAAGGACGTCAGGGTGATTTTCATCAAGCTCTGCGACCGGCTCCACAATATGCGCACTCTCGACGCAAAGAGCGACGAGAAGCGGAGAATGACCTCGCTCGAGACCATGCAGGTCTTCGCCCCTCTCGCGCACCGTCTGGGTATGCAGAAAATGAAGCAGGAGCTCGAGAATCTATCGCTCAGATACCTCGATCCCGTCGGATATGACGAAATAAACGACAATATTGAAAAGCGATACGGCGAGAGCCGTGATTTCATAGAAGAGGCACGCCGCCGCACCGCCGACAAGCTCACGGCGGCGGGAATCAAGTTCACCCTTGAGGGGCGCGTCAAGTCGGTATACAGCATATACCGCAAAATGTATCTCCAGAACAAGAGCTTTTCGGAGATATTCGACTTTTACGCCCTGAGGGTCATCGTCGACACGGAGGAGGAGTGCTACGTCGTGCTGGGGCTCATCCACGAGCTCTTCCCGATGGTCCCCGGCAGATTCAAGGACTACATTTCCACCCCCAAGCCGAATATGTATCAGTCGATCCATACGACGGTCATGGGTAAAAAGGCCATCCCATTTGAGGTA
Organism: Clostridia bacterium; assembly: GCA_017552165.1. The sequence goes on along the minus strand of JAFZCF010000103.1, from coordinate 3,246 downwards.
CAGATAAGGACCTGGGAAATGCACCGCATAGCCGAATACGGCGTCGCGGCTCACTGGAAATACAAATCCGGAGAGGAATCGAAGGAGGAGGTCGACCGCAAGCTCAGCTGGATAGCCAAGCTCATCGAGACCGAGGACGAGACCCGCGACATCGATGAGTTCATGCAGGCGCTCAAGATCGACATAATGCACGACGAGGTCTTCGTCTTCACCCCAAAGGGGGACATCATCACTCTCCCGCAGGGGGCGACGGTGATAGACTTCGCCTACGCGATACACTCCGAGGTCGGCAACAAGATGATAGGCGCCAAGATAAACGGCACCATCGTACCGATCGACAGATGCCCGCAGAACGGGGAGATAGTCGAGATTATCACGTCACCGTCCTCGCGAGGGCCGTCCCGCGACTGGATGAAGATCGCCACGACGAGCGAGGCGAAGACAAAGATCCGCCAGTGGTTCAAGCGCGAAATGCGCGCAGAGAACATAGTCGTCGGACGTGCCGAGGTCGACCGCGAATTCCGACGGATCGGCGTTCCATGTACCGACGAACAGAGGAGCGAGATACTCCTGAACGTCGGTCGCCGGCTCGGGATAAGCGACGTGGACGATCTGTACAACACGATCGGCTACGGCGGTGTTTTGCTCTCCAAGCTTTCCGTCAGGATCAAGGACGAGTTTGACAGGGTAGTAAAAACCGACGAGCCGGTCATCGACTCGGTAGATCTCATCAAAACGGTAAAGAACAAGGGCACGACGGGAGGAGTCATCGTCGACGGAGTCGACGGACTCACCGTGAAATTCGCCAAGTGCTGCAATCCTCTGCCGGGAGATCCGATCGTCGGCTTTATATCCATGGGCCACGGGATATCCGTGCACAAAAAAGACTGTAAGAACGTCAAGAGCGGAATGCGCTCTCCCGAGAAGAGAGACCGCTGGGTAGACGTGGAGTGGGAACCGATGCATCCCGGCTCTCACGACAGATTTGAGGCACAGATAAGGATAGAGGCGGTGAACGACATACGTCTGCTCGCCGATATCACGATGGCGCTGGCCGATATGAAGGTCTCGCTGCTCGGCATTACCAGCCACAGCAAGGGAGACTATATAGTGATCGAGCTGCTCGTCGCCTGCAAGAGTCTCGACCATTTCAATTCGATAGTTTCGCGTCTGAGGTCTATCCAGAACGTGGAACACGTTTCAAGGGGAGGCCCGGTATGAAAGCAGTGATACAGAGGGTGACCTCTGCCTCGGTATCGGTCGGAGGCGAGCCCGTTTCGCATATCGGAAGGGGATTTCTCATCCTTCTCGGCGCTGAAAAGGGCGACTGTGAAGACGACGCAAAGATCCTTTCGAAAAAGATTGCCGGGCTGAGGGTTTTCCGCGATCCGGACGGCAAGATGAATCTTTCTGCCGCCGACGTCGGCGGCGAGATGCTCGTGATATCAAATTTCACCCTCTGCGCCGACTGTTCTCACGGCAACAGACCGTCGTTCTTCGGCGCCGAGGCGCCGGAGCTCGCCGAGCCGCTTTACGATTTTTTCTGCCGCGATCTTGCGTCTTACGGATACAGGGTCGGCAAGGGCGTCTTCGGAGCCGACATGGCGGTTTCGATAGAAAACGAAGGTCCCGTCACGATAGTTATAGACTCGGCAGACCTCAAAAAGGGCAAACGATGAAAATAAGAATAGAAGGCGGCGACTGCCTGACCTTCTGCGAAAATCTAAGTCTGATTTTCTTCCCGGGGGAGAGATTCCCGCTCGGCGACGGCGACGGCTCCGCCCGGGAAGCCGACGTCACGATATCCGAAAAGGACGGCGCGGTCCTCTCGTCCGTATTGCTGAAGGACGGGGACAGGCGCGCTCACGGGACGGGAGAGGCGGCGGGAAACGGCCGCAGGGACGTCAAGCTCGCCGTCGGCAGGGCTTTTTTCGAGGCGGGCGTAAAGCTTACAGGGAAAAGACCGCCCTGGGGCGTGCTGTCGGGCGTCAGGCCGACGAAGATACCGTTTTCTCTATATGAATCGGGCTTTTCCGCGGGCGACGCCGAAAAAATACTGACGGAAGATTATCTCCTTACGGATGAAAAGGCGGGGCTTCTGACCGAGGTCTGCGCCGCACAGAAGGAAATACGCAAGGCGGCGACTGAGGACACCTGTTCTCTTTACGTCTCTATCCCTTTCTGCCCGACGCGATGCGCCTACTGCTCGTTCGTATCGTATTCGACCCCGAGACATCTCTCTCTCATACCCGAATATCTCGACGCTCTCATTCCCGAGATAAAGCGCAAGGCGGATGCGGCCCACGCAAACGGCAAAAAGATAATATCGGTCTATATCGGGGGAGGAACGCCGACGGTGCTCAGCGCCGGTCAGCTTGACAGACTGCTTTCTGCGGTTAACGAAGCGACGTTTGCCGATCCCGTTTCCGAGATAACCGTCGAGGCGGGCAGACCCGACACCGTAAGCGGTGAAAAGTTCTCTGTGATGCGCGCCCACGGCGTCGGAAGGACGAGCGTCAATCCCCAGATACTGAACGACGACGTTCTGCGCGTCATCGGGCGCAGGCATTCCGTCGATGATTTTTACCGCGCCTTTTACGAGGCGAGGGAGGCGGGATTTACTACGGTCAACACCGACCTGATCGCCGGGCTTCCGGGGTCGGGAAGGGAACTTTTCCGCGAAACGCTCGAAAAGACGGCGTCTATCCGCCCGGAGAACGTGACGGTACACACCTTCTGTGTAAAAAGATCGTCCGAGATCTCCGACGCGGCGAAGGCCGGCGCCGGGGTGGAGGCCGAGGCCGAGGACGTTTTCGGCACGGCCGGCTCGGTGAGCGACGCCCGGGAACTGTTTTCCGGTGAAGGATACCTGCCTTATTACCTTTACAGGCAGAAGAACGCCCGCGGAAACCTCGAGAACGTCGGATATTCCCTCCCGGGACACATCGGACTTTACAACGTCTGCATAATGGAGGAACTCCACGACATTTACGGCGCCGGCGCCGGCGCCGTGTCAAAGTTCCGCCGCGAAGACGGCAAAATAGTGAGAGAATTCAATCCGAAATATACTTATGAGTACCTTGACAGGATCAAAAAGGAGCAGGAGATTTGACTGAGAAAAAACATACCCGCGCCAGATTTTTTTCGGGTGTCGCGGCGCTTGCATTGGGAAATATACTCGTCAAGATCCTCGGGCTGGCGCTCAAAGTGCCTCTCCGCGAGCTCCTCACCGACGAGGGCATGGCG
>JAFZCF010000102.1 GCA_017552165.1 Clostridia bacterium | reverse complement strand
TGTCGTCAAAATACGCTTTATATAGGTAATCCGCGTCCGGGATGAATTCCCCGTCCACCGTGAGCGTCGGGAGGCCGCAGAAGGAATCGCTCTCCGTATCGGCGTTGAGGACGGGGGAGATCAGAAACCTCTCGGGCGCGTGACCGCCGTTGTCGACCCCCTCGTAGGCGTAGACGACCGGCCCGCGTTGTACCGCGCAGCAGCCGGCGCAGTCCGTCACTTCGGGATTCGCGAGCATGACGACCGGCTCCATCGAAAGCGAGAGCGTCAGCTCCCCGGGATCCTCGACGACGGCGTATCCATTTTCCGTCCTGTAGGGTGCGGACAGGGTGAACTCCCTGCACCATCCGGGTATGCGCAGACCGATCCGCTTAACTCCGCGGCATGAGATACGTATTTCCCCGCTTGAGGGGTAATCGGTCGCGACGCTGACTGTAAAACCGTCTCCGCGAACCGTCGCATTCATATACTGATCTATCATTACGGTGTCGCCGCAGGAACGGCAGACGTATCTTTCGAGAGAAGCGAGAACGCGCGTGACGTTTGGCGGGCAGCATGAGCAGTCGAAAACTTTCTGCCTCTCTGTCGCGGGAAAGCGCTCGGGATATTTCGTCGATGTGTTTTTTATCCTGTTGCGGACGTGTACAGACAACGGATTTTCGTAGAAAAACGCGTCTCCGGAGAGCGAAACGCCGGAAAGAAAACCGTTGAAGAGTATCCGCTCGACCGTGTCGGCGTATCTGCTTTCGCCTTCCGATTCGAGAAGTCTCTGAGCAAAGAACATGAGACTTATCGCGGCGCAGGTCTCCGCGTACGCCGTTTCGTTCGGGAGATCGTATGAGACGGTGAACGCCTCGCCCGAATGAGTCGATCCGATGCCGCCCGTTACATACATTTTGCGCTCGACTATATCGTCGTACAGGCGGCGGCAGGCGGCGCTGAGCGCCTCGTCTCCGGTAAGGGAAGCGACGTCGGCCATCCCGGTGTAGAGATATCCGGCGCGTACCGCGTGTCCGAACGCGCTGTCCATCTCCCTGACGGGCTTTTCGGACTGCGAATAGTTCGGATATACCCATTCGTACTGGGCCTCGCTTGCGTCTGTCCCGCGGGTGTCGATAAAGAATTCGGCGAGTCTGAGATATTTCTCATCCCCGGTACAGTTGTACATACGAACAAGGGCGAGCTCTATCTCTTCGTGGCCGGGAGTGGAAAACGCGGCCGACCGCTCGACGCGGAAAACCCGGTCGATGAGATCCGCGTATTTATCGACGCATTTCAAAAGGCGGTCGTGCCCGGTTGCGCAGTAATACGCGACGGCGGCCTCCATGAGATGACCGGCGCAGTAGAGCTCGTGATTCGTCCGGTTGGTAAAGCGGTTTTCCGGCTCGATCGACGTGTAATACGAGTTGATATATCCGTCCTCCCACTGGTTGGCGGCTATCTCGTCTATGATATCCTCGACTTTTGACTCAAGCTCGGGATCCGGGTACTTGGCGAGGACGTAGGCGGCGCTTTCCACCCACTTTGCGATATCGCTGTCCCAGAAAATATGCGGCCGGTGCGGCTCGCCGTCTTTCCAGCGGCAGGCAAGCGCCTCGACCCTCCCCGTCTCGTAAAATCTGTCGTAAACCGCCGGGACGGTCACCTCGCGGTTCTTTTTCTGCATATCCGCCCAAAAGCCGCCGGTTATCTCTACGTTGTCAAATGTGAAATCCATACGTAGCCCACTCTTTCTGACGTCGTTGTCAATATTATATCGGATTGCGGCCGGGATTGTCAAGCGGGGCAGCCCGCGCGGCGGATTTTTACTTTTCCGGAGAAGAGTTGCTTTTTATGAAATGTTTACAAATGTTATCCGAAAAGGTTGACTTTTTCCGTTTTCGCGATATAATAATGCAGTACTCAAAAGCAAAACGGACAGGAACAATGAACATAAATGTATTTCTGGATGGGCTGAAACTCAGCGGCGTTTTCTGGATCGTCTTCGCGCTTGCTCCGCTCGTGACGGTAATATTTCTTAAAATCCGCGACGCCGTGACGTACGACAGATTGTCGGGCGCCGCGACGGGCAAAAAGAAAAGGCGCCTTCTTTCCTATGCTCTGCTTTCGCTCGCGGCGTCTTTCCCCGGGGTGATTATTTTCGGCATGAGCGTTGCATACAACATTTATGCCGGGAGGGGCGAACTTGTCGTTGTCCTCATTTTTGATTTGCTTGGCGTAATTGTTATTTTCTTTACCCAGCCTGTGATGTGTCTTATTTTCGGAAACCTTGACCGGAAATACAGAGGAGAGGTCGTACCGCCCGTTCCCGGAAAGGCGATATCGTCGGTGAGGACGCACAACTTTTTTCTCTCCATGCTTACGTCTCTGTCAATGACTGTAATCATTGCCCTGTGCGTTTTGAGATTAACCGCACGGAGCGTCACCATCACGACACCGATTATATATATCGTGGCCCCGATACTCGCGGTTCTGGCGGCCGTATGGATAAAAAACATTCTCAACGCCTCGATAGAAAAGAAATACAGAGCCCCCGAGAGCTGAAAATCTGCACGGTCCTCCTCCCGCAAAATGCGGGAGGACTTTTTTACGAAAAAAACAAAAAACAGGCAAACGGCACTTGACAAACACATATAATGTATGGTATAATACGCCGTGTTTTGTGCGGACAGGTGAAAATCTGGCCGTATAAGCGACGACAAACAATACGAAGGAAAGGAGAAAGGTATGCCGACATTTAACCAGCTTGTCAAAAACGGCCGTCAGGATAAGGTCTACAAGTCGAAGGCGCCGGTACTTCAGAAGAGCTTCAACTCGCTGAAGAACGTTCAGACGAACTTCAGTTCGCCTCAGAAGCGCGGTGTCTGCACGAAGGTCACCACGACGACTCCGAAGAAGCCGAACTCGGCTCTCAGAAAGATCGCAAGGGTAAGACTTACGAACGGACTTGAGGCCACTACGTACATCCCCGGTATCGGTCACAACCTCCAGGAGCACTCTGTGGTGCTTATCAGAGGAGGAAGGGTCCGCGACCTCCCCGGTGTGCGTTATCACATCATCCGCGGAACGCTTGACGCTCAGGGCGTTGCTAACCGCAAGCAGGCACGTTCAAAATACGGTGCCAAGAGAGGCAAAAAGAAATAATGCCTCAAAAACAGTTCCCGGAAGGTGATATTGTCCGGGGATGATCGTTTGTTTGTCAGTCGGAAAAGAATTATAATTTCGACGTCTGACACGCACGAACGGGAAATATTTTTTCGAGTACCTGTGATATCATATTATATAATGAAGGAGGGAATTTACAGTGTCGAGAAGAGGTCGGATATCAAAAAGAGACGTGCTTCCTGATCCCGTCTATAATGACAAGAGCGTAACCAAGCTCGTTAACCAGATCATGTATGACGGCAAGAAGGGCGTTGCACAAAGAATCGTATACGACGCGTTTGCTATTGTTGAGAGCAAAACGGGAAAGAACGCGCTTGAAGCGTTCGTCACCGCTCTCAAGAATATCGAGCCTCAGCTTGAGGTCAAGGCGAGACGTGTCGGCGGTTCGACGTATCAGGTCCCCATGGAAGTCCGTCCGGACAGAAAAAAGACGCTCGGCCTGCGCTGGCTCGTGAATTACGCGAGATCGCGCGGCGAGAAGACCATGGCGGAAAGACTTGCCGGCGAGATCATTGACGCCAACAACGGCGTCGGCGGTGCCGTCAAGAAACGCGAAGAAACGCACAGAATGGCGGAAGCCAACAAGGCTTTTGCTCACTACAGCAGATTTTAATCGGTCGGTAAAGGGCGTTAAGGAACCTTCGGAGCTTCAGTAAGGAGAGAAAATGCCAAGAGAATATTCTTTGGAGAATACGCGCAATATCGGGATCATGGCTCATATCGACGCAGGTAAGACCACGACCACCGAGCGTATCCTGTATTATACCGGCAGAAATCACAAGATCGGCGAAACGCACGACGGAACCGCCACGATGGACTGGATGGCGCAGGAGCAGGAGAGGGGTATCACCATCACCTCCGCCGCCACGACGTGCTTCTGGTCCGGAGAAAAAGGCCAGTACGACGCGCACCGCATCAACATAATCGACACGCCGGGACACGTCGACTTCACCGTCGAGGTCCAGCGTTCGCTCAGAGTCCTTGACGGGTCCGTCACGGTCTTCTGCGCAAAGGGCGGTGTCGAGCCTCAGTCCGAGACGGTGTGGCGTCAGGCCGATCAGTACGGCGTACCGCGAATGGCGTACGTCAACAAAATGGACATCATCGGGGCGAATTTCTTCCGCGTCATCGACATGATGAAGACGCGGCTCAAGTCCCACCCGGTGCCCGTTCAGCTTCCCATAGGTTCGGAGGACACCTTCCGCGGGATCGTTGACCTCATGAATATGGAAGCGGACGTTTACTACGACGAGCTCGGCAAGGATATGCGCGTCGAACCCATCCCGGCGGACATGCTTGAACAGGCAAACGAGTACCGCGCGGCGATGGTCGAGGCGATCGCCGAGACGGACGAGGAACTGTTCGAGAAGTTCTGCGAGGGCGAGGAGATAAGCGTTCCGGAACTCAAGGCGGCGCTCAGAAGGGCGACGATATCGAATCAGCTCGTCCCCGTCGTATGCGGAACGTCATATAAAAACAAGGGCGTTCAGAAGCTGCTCGACGCGATAATAGATTACATGCCGTCTCCGCTCGACATCCCTCCCGTAAAGGGCGTTGATCCCGATACGGGCGACGAGACGGAGCGCAAGGCGAGCGACGACGAGCCGTTCTCGGCTCTCGCGTTCAAGATCATGACCGACCCCTACGTCGGAAAGCTCTGTTTCTTCAGGGTATATTCCGGAAAGATAGAGGCTGGCCAGGTCGGCTGGAATCCCGAAAAACGCATTAGAGAGCGCTTCGGACGTATCCTTCAGATGCATGCGAACGAACGCAAGGACATCGACGCGGTCTATACCGGCGACATCGCCGCGCTCATCGGAACCAAAAACACGACGACGGGCGACACGCTCTGCGACGAGAACCATCCGATCATACTTGAACAGATGGAGTTCCCGGAGCCCGTCATCAGCGTGGCTATCGAGCCGAAGACCAAAGCGGGCCAGGAAAAGATGGGCATAGCCCTTTCCAAGCTCGCCGAGGAGGACCCGACGTTCACGACGAGAACGGACGACGAGACCGGTCAGACCATCATATCGGGTATGGGCGAGCTCCCTCTCGAGATAATAGTCGACAGACTCCTTCGCGAGTTCAAGGTCGAGGCAAATGTCGGAGCCCCTCAGGTTTCGTACAAGGAGACGATCCGCAGAGAGGCCTCGTCGGATACGAAATATGCCCGTCAGTCGGGAGGCAAGGGTCAGTACGGTCACGTAAAGATCACGATCTCACCGAACGAACCGGGCGCCGGCTACGTGTTTGAAAACACGGTCGTCGGCGGCGCGATACCGAAGGAATTCATTCCCGCGGTCGACGCCGGGATACAGGGAGCGATGGAGGCGGGCGTCGTCGCGGGATACCGCGTCGTCGACGTCAAGGTCAATCTCTACGACGGATCGTATCACGAAGTGGACTCGTCCGAGCTTGCGTTCAAGATCGCCGGCTCGATGGCGTTCAAGGACGCTATGAGAAAGGCGGACCCCGTGCTTACGGAGCCCATAATGAAGGTCGTCGTGACCGTGCCCGAGGATTATCTCGGCGACGTTATCGGCGATATCAACTCCCGTCGCGGCGCAATCAGCTCGATCGAGCCCGTCGCCGGCGCGCAGCAGATAACGGCAAACGTTCCGCTTGCCGAGATGACCGGCTACGCGACGGTACTGCGTTCAAAGACGCAGGGCCGCGGCAACTATGTGATGGAACCCAGTCACTTCGCGGAATGCCCGAGGTCGATTCAGGAGGAAGTCATATCAGGCAGGCGCAGATAACGCCGAAACACAGTCACATGCGGATATCCGCGTGAAAATAACAAGAAATCAATAATCTTTCATTTGGAGGAAATACAAATGGCAAAGGCTACATTCGAAAGAACAAAACCCCACGTCAATATCGGCACCATCGGTCACGTCGAC
>JAFZCF010000101.1 GCA_017552165.1 Clostridia bacterium | reverse complement strand
GGCTGACATCCCGGTATGCGACGGGGTGATGGTAAAATGCCGTCCGTATATGACGAAGCCGGAGGCGGAATGCTCTTTCGAGGCGCACAGAAAGTACGCTGACATCCATTTCGTCGTGTCGGGCTCGGAAATGATCGGATACGCTCCGACAGGGGCCCTGACAGAGGTCCGCGAGGACGAGGCGAAGGACATGATATGGCTCGAGGGCAGGGGCGTGAACGTTCCGCTCGAGGCGGGCGATTTCATGATCACCATGCCGGACGACGCGCACATGCCGTGCATTGAAAACGGCGCGCCCGTTTTCTGCGCCAAGCTCATCGCTAAAGTTAAACTTTAATAACAAATCACATCTGAAAGAGGCATAACAATGAACAGAGACGACGTTTCGCTCAAGGAAAAAGTTATATCAAGAACAAAAGAATGCGGCATTCTGCCGTGCATAAAGCTTCATCAGAAAGACGACTATATCGCCTACGCCCAGGCAATGTACGACGGCGGGGCGAAGGTGATCGAGGTCACGATGACCACCCCCGGCGTGCTCGAGGCGATAGAGGCGATCTCGAGCCATTTCGGCGACAAGCTCCTTGTCGCTGCGGGCACGGTGCTCGATCCCACGTCGGCGAGGGAGGTTATCCTCCACGGAGGGAGCGTGATCGTCAATCCGTGCGTCATACCCGACGTTATGGATCTTGCCGCGAGATATAACGTTCCCGTTTTCTCGGGCGCATTCACGGCGACCGAGGTGTTCGCCGCCATGAGGGCAGGCGCCAGCATGGTCAAGATATTCCCCGGGGCGCTCGGCGGACCGAAATACATGACAAATCTGAAAATGGTTTTCCCCGACGTAAATCTCATTCCGTCGGGAGGCATCACGCCTGACAACGTCGCCGAATTCATAAAGTGCGGCGCCTGCGCGGTCTCGGGCGCGAGAACCTTCATGGACTTTGAAAAGATCGAAAAAGAGGGGCTGGTCTCTATCACACGTCAGGTAGCGAAGTTCGTCGAGATAATAAAGAAAGCGAAGGAAGACCTTCCCGTCATACCGTAAATGAACAGAGTAGCGATAATCGGAAAGCAGCAGCCGCTCTATATCAGGGAGCGGATGAAGAAAATGCTGGACGAGGCGGGCTGTCCCGCCGACATACTCGATATGCCGACGAGGAACACCGCCGACTGGAAAGAAGAACTCGCGCCGTACGCCGCGATAATCAGCGCCGGCGAAAAGATACCGGCGGAGACGATAACCGCTCTGCCGGAGCTGAGACTGATATCCCGTTTCGGCGTCGGAACGAACGAAATAGACAAGGCGGCGGCGGCAGAGAACGGCGTCGCGGTCTGCAACGCCGCGGGCAGCTTTTCAAAATGCGTCGCCGAGTGCGCGCTCGGTCTGACGCTCAACCTCATGCGCGATTTCGTAAACGCCGAGAAGGACCTCCGAAGGGGAGACTGGAGCAGGTTCTTTGAAGGCAGGAACGCCCGCCAGCTGAGCGGCAAGACCGTCGGTCTCGTCGGTTTCGGCGATATATCAAAGGCGTTTGCAAGGATGCTCGGGGCTTTTGACTGCCGTATCGTCGCGTACGATATAAGAAAGGACGAGGAGGCGGCAAAGCGTCTCAACGTGGAGTTCGTCGGCCTCGACGAGCTCTTCTCGGTGTCTGACGTGATAAGTCTCCATCTGCCCCTCACAAAGGATACGGCGCGCATGATAAACGTCACGACGCTCTCTATGATGAAACAGGGCGCAACGCTCATCAACACCAGCCGCGGAGGTCTCATCGACGAGCAAGCCGTGGCGGACGCTCTCGAAAGCGGCCGGCTCGGCCACTACGGCTCCGACGTGTTCGAGGTCGAGCCGCCTCCGGCGGACTGCCCTCTTCTCGGAGCTCCGAACACGATGCTGCTGCCGCATTCCGGCTCTAACGGGATTGAATCGGTGGAGTACGCCGGTGAGTACGCGGCGAGGAACGTCATCGACTTTTTCTCGGGCAGGAGGGTCGCCACGATACTCAACCCGGGTTACGCAGAAAAGGCCGCACGGAAATGAAAGCAACGCCCGTATTATACAAAAACCTGCCGGCAGTCGAGCTGAAAAACGGCAGATACGCCGTCACGGTCCTGCCCGGCGAGGGAGCAAAAATCGTCTCGTTCAGGACTTTGCCGGACGGCAGGGAGTATCTGTGGCAGAATCCGTCGCCCGTTTATTCCCACACGGGGCTTTTCGACTAGTTTGTCGACGGGGAATGCAGCGCGTTTGACGACATGTTCCCGACCATCGACCCGATAATATGCGACAGAGGCGGGCGCGCCGGGCGGGTATACCGCGACCACGGCGAAATATGCAGGATGCCGTTTTCGTGCTCGATAACCGAAAGCGGAGTCACGCTGACCGCCGAGTCGGCCTATCTCGATTATGAATACGTGAAAACCGTGGGCCAGACCGAAAACGGCGACGTCAGGATAGGATACAGGATAGAGAACCGCTCCGACAGCGACTTCCACGTCCTGTGGGCGGGGCACTGCATGCTTCGCGCCGAGGACGGCGGCGAGGTGATCACCCCGTTCCCAGTGGGGAGCCCGGTCGACATCATGTTCGACAACACTGGCGAAATCGGCAGGGCAGGCGAGCGCAGGGCCGTCACGGGAGAAATGCTAAGGAGCAGGCTCGAAACGGCCCATCCCGACAGCTATAAATACTACTTTCCGTCAGCGGCTCCGCGCGGGTATCTCGGTTACCGGTATCCTGACGGCAGGGTCTTTGCCTTTAACTACGACCCCGAAAAGATACCTTTCGTCGGGATATGGATGAACGACGGCTTTTTCCACGGCCACGCCTGCGTAGGTCTCGAGCCTTGCAATCCCGGATACGACACAATAATTAACGCCCGCGAAATGGGCCAGGAAAACGTGATCCCCGCGCGCGGAGCGCTTGAATTTGAAATAACGATTTCCGTCGGGAAGGAGTAATAAATGAAGGAATTTGCCGAAATGATCCGGGATATTCCGGTCGAAAAGTGCCCTGCCCTCATTTTTATGGGACAGGCGGGATTTATAATCAAGGATCGCGACGGGCTGCTTTACGCGGTCGACGTGTATCTGTCCGATTGCTGCGAGCGGGAGTTCGGATTCAAAAGACTTATGCCGAAACTTCTCGAGCCCGACGAACTGGTTTTCGATTTCATTCTGACGACGCACGCGCATTATGACCATTTCGATATCGACGCGATCCCCCGCATGATGGAGAACGGCAGGACGCGTCTGTTCACGACCTCCGGGGGCATGGAGGAGGGGCGTAAGCTCGGTATAGACAAAAACGCCGGTCTTATTGAAGAGGGCGGCAGATACGTTATCGGCGGCGTTACGCTGACCGCCGTGTTCTGCGATCACGGCGAGCTCGCGCCGGACGCCGTCGGATTCCTCATCGAGCTTTACGGCAAAAAGATCCTGCTCTGCGGAGACACGGCCTTCCGCCCCGAAAAGATTTCGTATCTGAGGGACGAAAATATCGACTGGCTTTTCGTGCCGATAAACGGAGCGTTCGGCAATCTGAACGAGCGCGAGGCCGTGGAATACGTGAAGATCCTTCAGCCGAAGACGGCGGTTCCGTGCCATTACGGCAATTTCAGGGAGCACGGCGGAGACGTTGCGCTGTTCTCCGAACTGTTCGACAAAAGCGTGTCCGGGGTGAATAAGCTCATCCTCGGAATCGGAGATACAATTTTTCTGTGAGGTAAAAATGTCGGATAAAAAATACGGACATTACGCCGGCGGCCCCGTGGACCTTGCGCCGTGGGCATATCTGTGGCGGGCGGACAGAGATATACAGGACAGGCCGGAGGCCGATTTCATCCCCCACCGTCTCAAGAGACTTGACACGATATACCGCACGCATCTTGAGGTTCTCGGCCCCGATCAGGCGAAGACGCTGTGCTACAGCAATCAGCCCGATATGCTCGAAAAGTTTCTGCCCAAGCCGGAAAATCCCCTGCTCACGGGGCTCCTCTGGGTCGGCGGGATAACCGACTATTCGGTAGAACTCGAATGGGAAGACGCCGTCCCCGCGGAGGCGGATATAGAGGTCAGGACGTATCCGACGGTCTGGGGCTGGTTCGGATGGACCGTTGACCGGCTTATGACAAAGCGCGGTGAGACGGACGGAGGGAAGATCTGGACTTACGATCCGCCCGAGGGGCTGATGATAGATCACAGCTACAACTCCCGCGTAAGGGCGCAGACCGAGATGGTGGCGGTTTTTGCTCCGAAAGGGACCCCCATCCCCCGTCTGCACGTGACCGGGGACAGTCTCGGGACCTGGAAAGAACTCGAATTTGCCGTCGAGCCGACCGGAGACGCCGATCTTAAAGGCTGGGGCGGAGATTACGCCGCTCACGTCGCGTGCGTCGAGGATATGAAAGCCGAAAACGGCAGGGCCGTTTTCAGATGTCTGTATTCCGACGTTTCGAGGCACGGGGTCGACAGCAGGATAACTTTCATAACCGACGCGGAGAAACGTCTCGGCGCGACGGTGCTTCTCCGTGAAATAGCCGCGGGCCCGGTTTACGTGCCCGAGGCCGGACTGTATTTCCGCAGGACCGACGAGCCCGCCGACGCCGGAAAATATATTTCCGGTATCAGCGCCATCGCCGGAAACGACATAAGAAAACGCGTCGCCGCCCATCCCGAGTCGGGGAGCTGGGAGGAGACGATCAGAAACGTCCGTCTGTGGAGATGTCCCGACGGGACGGAGATAACTCCTTTCCCCGAGTCTCCCGAGCCGGAGGTAAGGATCAACATTCCCGACAAACGCTGGCAGTCTATGTACGAGCTCGCGGTCGAGCAGCTTCGCGGCCCCAATATGTGGGGATTCCTCGGAGCTGAGGTGTTCAGGGTCGCCGCCGCCATGGAGATGGCGGGGCTTCACGCCGAGGCGGACAGGATCTACGACTACTTCCTCGCGTCGCCGGGCGTAAAGCCCGACGGGGATTTCCCCGACGGCGACGGCGCGCTCGAATGGGCAAAGACGATGCGTCACGACATGGCGTACGCCCACGAGGGCTGCCACACCTCGACCGGCGGGCTGCTCTACGCGATGATGCACCGCTATTTCATGACCGGCGACCGCGAGTGGTTCGCCGAGCGGCTCCCGAGGCTCAAAAAAGCGGCTGACTGGATCATCCGGATGCTCAGGACCTACATGAAGGACGAGTGCCCGGAGTGGGACAAGCTCCACGTCGCGGGGCTCATGCCGCCGTGCTTCTACGGCGACTACGCGCTCCCGGCGAGCGACTGGCACTGGTATTATCACGACAACGCCGCGCATCATCTCGGGCTCAAATTCTTCGCGATCGCTCTCAGCGAGACCGGAGACTCCGACGCGCAGTATTACACCGCCGAGGCGGACAGATACGAAAGCGACATAAAGGCCGCCGTGGCGAGGGAATCACTTTTCGCCCCGGTGCGCAGGGGTGACGACGGCGTATGGCGCAGTTTTATCCCGAGGATGGCCTACGGCGGCGGGCTTCTTCAGTTCGGCGAGGAGACGAACATCCCCCAGTTTGCGGGCGGCATAAGCGATCTCTTCCACGGCGCGCTTCCGCTTGCTCTCGTGGGCGGAGCGATCGACGCGAACGACCGCAGGATGGCGGGCACCGTCGACGCGATGGAATACGGAGGCCTCAAACTCAATCTCGCGCGCCTTGAAAAGCTCGCGCACCCGACGGCGACCGAGGACGACAGAATAGAGGCGGAGCGCCTGGCGGCGGAGTCGGCGGCTTCAAAACGCACGAACATGCCGCCGGATATCGGCGACGTATGGTTCTGGAACGCCTTCAGCAATCTGCCGAAGCTTGCGTACAACGCGAACGTATATCTGAGAGAGGATGACGTTCCCTCGTTCCTGCGGTTCTTCCTGAATCACGCGGCCGTTATGGTCGGTTCGAACGGCAAGCTGTGGGAGCACGCCCATCCCGATATCTACGCTGAGTGTCAGAATCCCGACAACGGCACGGCCGGATGGTTTGTTGAACTGTTCAGATTCATGCTCGTTATGGAGGACGGCGACGCCCTCTGGATCGCCAAGGGCACGCCGAGGACGTGGCTCGCGCAGGGGTGTGAGATTGCCGTTGAATCGGCTCCTACCGCATACGGAAACTGCACGTTCACCATAAGATCCGACGTCGAAAACGGACTTATCCGGGCGAGCGTGATCGTAGATCTGCGCAGACCTCTGCCGACCCTGAAACTCCGACTGCGCCATCCCGACGGCGCGAAGATCAGGAGCGCCGAGGTCAACGGCCGGCCGGCTGCGGTTGCCCCCGACGGGGAGACCGTCGTTGTCGAAAATCCGCGCGGAGAACTTGATATCATCGCACGCTACTGATCCGGCGCGGGACCGTTTAGTGTCTAACGGAAATCGCTTCTGTACAATAACTGAGGCAAAAAATGCTATCTAAAATCAAATATTTGCATAAAAGACCTTGACAAGCCGATTGTTTAGTGCTAAAATAAAGTGAACTTTAAAATTGCACCATGCGAGGGTTCGCCATGAAATATATAAAACGAGACTTAGAACGAAAGTTTCTTCATATGAGTTCCGCTTTCAAGGCGGTCATGGTCGTAGGAGCGAGGCAGGTCGGCAAATCCACAATGCTGAAACATCTTGCCAAAGATCAAAACCGGACATATGTGACAATGGACGATACCCAGCTTCGCACGTTCGCGCAGACAGATCCCAAGCTCTTTTTGCAAACTTATCAACCGCCTATCCTCATCGACGAAGTGCAGAAAGCGCCTGAGCTTTTTGAAGAGATCAAGATTCTTTGCGATGAAAGTGATGAGCGCGGGCAGTTCTGGCTTACGGGTTCGCAGAGCAAGAAATTGGTAAAAAAAGCGGGCGACTCTCTCGCCGGGCGGCTTTGTATTCTGAAGATGTACAGCCTTTCCGCAAGAGAAAAGTTCGGCGTTGACCTCGGGGACGACCTTGTTTTCTCTCTGCAATCCTTGACGGCGAGAAAAAAACTTTTCGGGCAGAACAATATACTTGCCACTTTTGAAAACATCTGGCGCGGCGGTCTTCCCGACGTTCAGGAAAAGGACGAGGAACAGCTCGGCGAGTATTTCAATTCCTATATCGAGACCTATCTGATGAGGGACGCGGTGGACGATTACGGCATCACCGATACCGAGGGCTTCCGCAAATTCTTGCGTGCCTGCGCCGCCTTTGCCGGTCAGCTTGTAAACTATAACGATCTCGGCGCATCCGCAGGGGTTTCCGGCGTGACTGCGAAGGATTGGGTGAAGATTTTACAGTCGATGGGGATCATTTTCCTGCTGGAGCCGTACGCCTCGAACGAATTGAAACGCCTGATCAAAACGCCGAAACTGTATTTTTGCGATACCGGTTTTTGCGCGTATCTTTCGTCGTGGACTACTCGGGACGTGCTGATGAACGGTGCTGCGAGCGGTCATTATTACGAAAATTATGTGATCGCCGAACTGCTTCGTCATTACTCGTACGGGAAAAATAAAGTTAACCTCAATTTCTATCGGGACAATAAAATGAAAGAGATCGATCTGATCATCGAGGAGGACGGCGTTCTCCACCCCGTGGAGATCAAGAAATCGAGTGCTCCCGATAAAAGCGCGGCGAAATCCTTCTCCGTGCTGAAGAGCGTCGAGCGCACCGTCGGCACCGGCGCCGTGATTTGTATGTCGGATGTCGTGCTCCCGCTTGATGAGAACACGCTGATCGTTCCGTCGAATCTGATTTGACGCAGCTCCGTTCCGTCAGCCGGATGATAGACGACGGGAAAAACCGCTGAAATTCTCCCGCTAGTGTAGCAAACCGAATGATTTAAAAAAGGTCCTGAGCCGTATACCGGCCCAGGACCTTTTTTTGAATATTTAACTTTAAAATTTCTGAAACACAACCTGTGCGTATATTAGATAGAATGGCAGCCAAGTCGATTACTGTTTATCGTGTAACAAAAAGGAAAGAGAATAATCACAGTCCTTTCGTATTTGACAGAGGACAGGTCTTACATTATGCCAATGGATTGAAATTATCGGTTGCCTTATTTGCCAGATAGGCTTTTAATCTATTTGCATCATCATTAGCCAGTTTAACCGTGGCACCTTCACCTCTAAAGAGCATTGAATCATCAAATAAAGTCTGATTCTCATCAAGTTGCTTTGCGTTTTCCAGATCCTGTATTACTGTTTTGACAAAATTCACATCGAATGGCTTTCTAGTGTTGATTGAATGATCAAAAAAAGTTTCAAACAAAAGCATAATATATCTAAGGCCACTTATCTTTGTCATAGTTTCCGTACCTGGGCTTTTAAAAGATAACTGATAATGGCTTTCCCACCCTTGAATATAAATGCTTAATGCTTTAACAAGATTTTCTTTGCTGATAGGATTACCGCTAATAATAATGTCTGCTAGTTTTGCTTTGCTAAATATTTTGATGAGCTCTTTTGCCTTATATCCCTTGGATATCTTTTCGGCACTAATTATTATCCGCCCTTTTAGCGGTGACATGTTTTCTTCGTTAAGTGCTTGTACAAGAGGTAAATATGTTTCTTCATCATTATTTAGCATTCCAAGCATGCTTTTCAGGTACAATAACAGGTTAGGACTAACTGCTTTCTGCTTTTCATTAGTGATGGTGAATAGCTTCCTTCTAACAAAGAGAGTTGGAGTTATAAAAATAGAAAAAGGAATTTCATAATTTATTGAATCCTTAAAATCTGGATCTCTATATTTTACATCGAAAGCAAATAATCTGTGTTGCCCATCGATAACATCGATAGTATTCGAATAACTATCTAATTCAGTTTCTGATTCAGGGAACTCAATATAGTACTTTGTTTCGCCAGAAACAACTTCGCTTTTTACAATCAGCTTATTTGTCTCTTTTGTTGCAATGAGAATGGATGCAGGAAGGACCCCTTGCTTATCATGACTTGCATAATCTGCGATTTCCAACAAATGCCTATTATCTAAAGGTCTCTGAGCCTCTTGAAGGGTATTAACATCAATAGTTGGATCGGTCATTTTTACAAGTTTTCTAGGATCATATTTCCCAATATAGAACGTAGTATCATGTTGAGAAACAGGGATTAGATAAACTTTTTTCATGGTTGTTCTCCTTATCGTATTGTTTTAAAGATTAGCGAATGTACAGCTAGTGCAACGTGATTGCTTTTATGATAATTGCAATCTGAACAAAGAAGCTGATAATTGTTATCCAATTCATCTCCCACATAATCCCACGGAACAATGTGGTCAATGTGACCTTCTTCGGATAGAAGCACTCTCCCGCAAATATAACACTTTTGCTTTTGTTTTTTCCACAATTCTTGTCGAAGGGAATCTGGAAGTTGTTTGCGACGAGGTTTCTTTTTCATATGCGCTTTAATGCAGTCATTCAGCCATAGATAATCCTGTTCTGCTAATGATAACTGACAAACGTGTCGCACGATTTGCTTTGCTGCATCAATATCGTTGGAATTTCGGAAGTAAATGTTTCTCATAGTTTCATCTGCAGAATCATTTGCTTTCATATACTCACATATTTTAGATAAAATCGATTCAAGGATATCCTTATGAAGTGCGTCGTATAAGACATCCATATTGATGTTATTCAGTTTTAAAAAATCAGTCAAGCTCGAATTCATTGTTCTATCCTACGGCATTAGATCTTCGTTTCAAATCTTTTTGACTGCATCTATAATCATTTAACAATCAATACCTGAATTTGTTCAAATGATCATTTATGATAAAAATTGTTTTTTCTTGTGATCTTTACGGGAAAGCGTTTAAACGCACACCGCACTTGTGAATAAAAACAAAGGATTGCTGGCTTTGTTAAAACAGCAATCCTATTCTGGTGGACCATAGGGGGATCGAACCCCTGACCTCAAGATTGCGAACCTTGCGCTCTCCCAGCTGAGCTAATGGCCCGTGCCGACCGCGGACGCGCCGCGGACGGAGAATATTATATCATTTTTCGGCGCATAATGCAACCGCTTTTTCTTCGGCTGCCGCGTCGCTGAGGGCGGCAAAACCGACGATGACGAGCGTGACGAGCAGACAAAGGTGGCACACTCCGTTATGGTCGAACGGCACGCCGAAGGGCCTCATGACCTCGCCGGTCTGAAGGAACATAAACGGGAGGCCGATGAGCAGAGGTATGAGCGAAACGAGCACGAGCACGCCTCCGCGGTCGTGAGCCTTCGCGCCCGCCCATCCGATGACGGCGAGAGACGGCAGACCGACAAGAGCGGCCGCGGCGAGGAAGATCAGGATGTCTTTTTCAATAAAGAAATTCATAACCGCGGTCACGGCAAACGCCGCGCAGATTATGAAAAACAGAACGGTTTTCGCCGTTTTCCCGGCCTCGGCGCCTCCGGCCTTGAAGAACGCGAGGTCGGCGACGCAGGCGAGGAGATAAAACATCGCGGCGTAAAGGAAAATCCAGTATATGTCGTAGGCCGGCTGGGTCCACAGAAACGCGTGCGCGACAAAGCCGCCGATATGCGCGGCGGACAGCGCGATGAGCAGACGCGTCCACCCCTCGGCGAGCGGGCCGCGCCTTTTTCTCAGCAGTATGATGATAAAAGGTATCAGCGCAAGGCCGGTCAAAAGATCGACGATCGCTGTCGTGAGTTCGGCTCCCTGTTTCATGTTTTCACCCCATATAGTCGCAGGCGGCGAGCGCGGCGACGGCTCCGTCGGCGCAGGCGGTCGCGATCTGCCTGATTTTTTTAACGCGGCAGTCGCCGGCCACGAAAACTCCGGGGACGTTCGTGAGACAGTTTTCGTCCGATAAAACGTATCCGCGGCCGTCGAGCGCGACCGTGCCGCCGAGCATTTCGGTGTCCGGGATCAGCCCGATGGCGACGAACATGCCGTCGGCGTCCGCCCGGACGACGGCTCCGGTCTCGGTGTTGAGCAGCTCGGCTCCCGTGAAGCGGCCGTTTTCCGACCTGACGGATTTCACGACCGAATTGTAAATGACGCTGACGTTCCCGCGCGCCGTGACCGACTCGATGAGTTTTTGCTCTCCCGTGAGATACGGGAGATTCTGAACTATCGTGAGCGTGCGGCAGAGCTCGGCGAGATGGACGGCCTCGACGAGCGCGGAGTTTCCGCCGCCGATGAGCAGCACGTCCCTGTCGCGGTAAAACGCACCGTCGCATACGGCGCAGAAGGAAATGCCGTTCCCGACGAGTTCTTCCTCGCCCTCGACGCCGAGCATGCGGTGGCGGGCTCCCGTCGCGATTATGACGGCGCGGCAGAGATACTCGCCGAAATCCGTGACGACCTTTTTGAGTCCGTCGTCAGCCTCGGATATCCCGGTGACCTCCTCGACTGTCAGCTCGCCGCCCTGTTCGATGACCTGGGCGACCATGCGGTCGGAAAGTTCCGTGCCGCTTATCTCGGTGCATCCCGGGAAGTTTTCGATTTTCGGCGAAAAGACCGTCTGCCCGCCGAAGGCGTTTTTTTCTATGACGAGCACGCTTTTGCCCTGGCGCCTCGCGTAGACGGCCGCGGTCAGCCCCGCCGGTCCGCC
>JAFZCF010000100.1 GCA_017552165.1 Clostridia bacterium | reverse complement strand
GGGGCGGTCGCAATTCTCACGGTCTTTTCCGCGTCGTTCGGGACGGATTTTTTCGCGGATATTTTCGGCGACACCTTCGGCTCGCTCGGCGGTTCGTTCCCGATACTCCCGAATCTCGAGCCGAACGGATACGTCGAGGCGTGGGACTACGGCGTGATGGACGAGGAGTTCGTCCGCTTTGAGGGGGCAAACACGTTCGAGTATCTCTGGGCGGGGAAGGCCTACGAGACCGAAACCGCGGAGATCGAAGGAGCGAGTTACGATCGCGAAGCGAACGTCCTGACGCTCACTGATTTCGACGGGAGCGATCTCGTCCTGAACGCGAATTTGATGGGGAACGGATTCACCCTTCGTCTCGAAGGCGAAAACCGGCTCCTCGGTATTCTTGTCTGGGGATTCTATTACGGAGGAAGTCTCACGATAACCGGGGACGGATGTCTTTACGTAAACAGCGAGGGGACGCGCGAGATAGGCATACAGTTCAACGCCGAATTCAGCGAGTCATGTCTCATGGTAGACCGAAACGTTGCCTTCGTTGAGGTCGGCGGTAACGAGGCCGCCTTCATGGTGTACGATTCGACGCACAAGCGCGGGCTTTACGTGATGTCTCCTCTCACTCTTGAGGGAGGCACTGCGGGTGAGATCGTATACGAAAAATCCGAGGAATGGCATTACGACGAACCGGGGATGGAGTTCATGAAAAACGGGCACATCTACACCGTTTTTGACGGCGAAAATCCTTCAAATCATATCCTTATTTCCGGATCATCGCGCTCCGGGGACTGATATTTTCATATTGCGGTGGCAAGCATGAAAGTTATTGACGTTTTTAAACAATACTTTGAGGCCGAATGCGTCTTCGGCGGCGTCCTTCGCCGCGGCGCGTCGGTATGCCTGACCGCGACGAGCGAGGAAGGGAACATCCGATACGAGGTTTCCGTCAGCTTTTTCCCGCATGAAGATGAGACGGATTTCCGGATACCGGGAGACGCTTTTGCTTCCGTGTGCCTTCACGACGCGCGCGGGCGTCGCTCAAGAAAAAAAGAATCGGCGTATTTAGCCGATATCCGCGACATTGCGGACGCGGTCTCCGCCGGGATCGGCGGCGCGGTCTTCTGGGACAAACCTCTTATCGAGGCAAGATACGGATGATATTTCCCCCGCTTCGGCGGGGGATTTTTAACTGTTTTGTTATTTTCCTTTGACTTTTGTCCCCGACGATGGTATAATAACATTCACTAAAAAAAACTCGGAGACGGACATGACAGAGACAGAAAAAGGCGCGGGCTGGTTCCGCAAAAGTCATCTTTTGTATCTCATAATCGCGATAGGAATGTATTTCATAAAGGCGGCGCTGTATTTTGCAATCGCGGATATTCCCGTCGAGGTGCATCAGTTCCACATGGCGATCGACGATATGATCCCGTTCTGCAAGTATTTCTATCCGCTTTATTTCGCTTATTACATTGTTCCCGAGATTCTTCTTTGGCTGCTTTCGTTCAAGGATAAGCGCAAATACTGGACGCTTGTCGTCTCGTTTATGACAGCGAACATAATCTGCTGCGGCTGTTTCCTGATATATCAGGTCCAGATGATACGACCGGCGGGATATCCCGTTGAGATCGGCCTCGGAGACGTGCGCAGCATTTCCGATCTTTTCGACTATTTCGTAAGTTTTCAGTACAAGGCGGACTCGACCGCGCTGAACTGTTTTCCGTCGCTTCACTGTACGATGGGCTGTCTCGAGGTGCTTCTCGGGTTGAAGCTCTTTGGATGGGAAAAACCGATTTCAAAGTGGATGAGCGCGGTGTCTATTTTCTTCGGGGTCGGCTGCGTCCTCTCGACGATGTTCATAAAACAGCATTACGCGGTGGACGCCCTCGCCGGTGTCGTACTTATGATCGCGGTGTATATTATCGTTGACGCGATTTTCAGAAGGGTTTTGAAGGCAAAATATGGAACTGAAGGGTAAGAAAATCAATTTTCTCGGCGACAGCATTACGTTCGGGGTCGGCGCGTCGCGTTTTGAAAACTCGTATTCTCAGGTTCTCGGAAGACTTTACGGGCTGAGCGCCGCGAGAGCGTACGGCGTGAGCGGCGCGAGATACGTTTATCAGATGTCGGAGGGGGACGAGCCGCCCGTCAGGATAGATTTCTGCCACCGCGCGCTCTCGATGGACAGGGACGCGGACATAATAGTCGTCCTCGGCGGAACGAACGATTTCGGATACGGCAATATACCCACGGGGATATTTGAAG
>JAFZCF010000099.1 GCA_017552165.1 Clostridia bacterium | reverse complement strand
GCCCGCCGAAAAAAAACAAGCGCAAAAAACGGCTTTTTTTAAAAAAACTATTATTTTTTTTCGGCGAGGAAGAAAAACGGCGACGCCGGCGAGTTGACTATGCGGAGTTTGCTTACGCATACCGTCCGTCTGTCAAGTCCGGAGAAAAAGCCGTCGAGCATTTCGCCCTCGAGGGTGCCCTCCTCGTGTCCCGGATAAACGGCTATGAGGAGCCCGCCGTCCGCGTCGAGCAGGTCGAGCGCCGCCGTGACGGCGGCCATTGTCGAGGGGCGCATCGTCGTTATCTTTTTGTCGCTCCCCGGGAGGTATCCGAGGTTGAACATCCCGGCGCAGATCGGCCGGTCAACGTATTTTTTCACGTTTGCGTGCGAGTCGCATATCAGCTCGCAGTTTTCCCTGCCGTGCTCTTTCAGGCGGGCGCGGGTGTTTTCGAGCGCCTGCGGCTGTATATCGAATGCATATACCCTGCCCTCGTCGCCGACCGCCTCCGAGAGCCAGAGGGTGTCGTGACCGTTCCCCATCGTGAAGTCAACGGCGGTGCCGCCCTTTTTCACGTGAGGGAGAAGGAGACTTTTTTCGAGCTCTATGAGGTCGATCATTTTCCGGCGTCGAGATAAGGCATATACGCCTTCAGATATATTATCCCCGAGATCAGGGCGAAGACCGCCGAGACAGCGAGCAGGACCATCGTCGGAATGTACATCGTGTTGATGTTCGTTATCCTGATGAAAAGCGGCTCGACTATCGCGACGTGGAGCGCTATCATCTGCATGACCGTCTTGCGCTTTCCCCATTTGTTGGCGGCGACGTCGACCTTGCCTATGACGACCGCCCTGAGCGAGGTTATGCCTATCTCACGGACGAAGATCACGAATGCGCACCAGAATATGACGCTCGAAGCGATCGGCTCCGTCCGGCGGGCGAGAACGAGCGAGAACATCGTACCGAGGACGAGCATCTTATCGGCCACGGGGTCGATAAACTTGCCGAAGTCAGTGATAAGCCCGTATTTTCTCGCGATCCTGCCGTCGAACATATCGGTAAGCGACGCCGCGGTGAACAGGACGAGCGCAACGATCGGCGTGACAATGTCCCCGAAGACCGGATACGCGATGAGTATCATACACACGGGAGCCGACACCATCCTGATTATCGAAAGCTTATTCGGCAGATTCATTCTGATCTCCTTTCACTTGGTGATCTCGCCGATGAGATCGTAGTCCTCGGCGTCAGTCACCTTTATTTTGACAAAATCGCCCGGCTCGGGCCACAAAGCCGTCTGGCCGCGCACCCTGCCGCCCGTGAAGTACACCTTTCCGTCTATTTCCGGCGCGTCGGCTTCGCTTCTGCCGTAGAAGACACCAGCGACGGGGTCGTAGCCCTCGCAGAGGACGCGGAGCTTCTTACCTATCTTTTCGCGGTTCAGCTCCTCGTGGATGCCGAGCTGTATCTCCATGATGCGGTCGTATCTGTCCTGCTTGACCTGCTCGTCTATCTGATCAGGGAAGTCGCAGGCGGGCGTGTCCTCCTCGCGTGAGTAGGTGAACGCCCCGAATCGGTCAAACCGCGCCTCCGAGATATAGTCGCAGAGCTCGAGGAACTGCTCTTCCGTCTCGCCGGGGAAACCGACGATCGCGGTCGTGCGCAGCGTTATTCCCGGAACTCCCTCGCGCAGACGCCTGACGGCGTCCTTAACGACCGCGGAGTTCCCGTGTCTGTTCATGCGGCGGAGGATGTCGTCCGATATGTGCTGGATCGGCAGATCGACGTATTTCAGCAGCCGCGGATTGTCGCGGAGCTCGGCGATGAACTCGTCCGTGATCTTGTCGGGATAACAGTACAGCACCCTGAACCACGGGATCGACGTCCCTTCGCTGAGTTTTCTGATTAGCTCGGCGAGCTTGTATTCGCCGTAGAGATCAGCCCCGTAGCGTGAAGTATCCTGGGCCACGAGGACAAGCTCCTTTGCCCCGAGCCTTTCGAGATCCTTAGCCTCGGCGAGGATATCCTCCATCGGGCGAGAGCGGAATCCGCCGCGTATGCCCGGGATCGCGCAGTATGTGCAGCGGTTGTCGCAGCCCTCGGCGATCTTGATATACGTGGAAAACTCGGGCTGTATGAGCAGCCGGTCGCCGCCGAGCCTGAGCTCTTCGTTCGGCTTGCAGGAAAAGAACTTTTCCCCGCGCGAAACGGCCTCGACCGCCGCGACGATGTCGTGTATCGAGCCCGTCCCGATGACGGCGTCGACCTCGGGCAGTTCCTTGAACACCTCTTCGCGGTATCGCTCGGCGAGGCATCCGCAGCAGATTATGCCCTTAAGTCCCCTGTTTTCCTTGAGCCAGGCGACGTCGAGAATGTTGTCTATCGCTTCCTTTTTCGCGCTCTCAATGAAAGCGCAGGTATTCACTATGACTATGTCCGCCTCGGTCTCGTCGGCTGTTATTTCATAACCCGCCGTGATGAGCTCGTGAAGCATTACCTCGGTGTCCGTCTGGTTTTTCGGACATCCGAGCGAAACGAATCCAATTACCGGTTTTTTCACGGGATTCCCTCTCTTTCGGAGGTATTATACCTCATAGGAGGCAAAAAGTCAATTTTCAGTCAGCCGCTCGGCGAGGCGTACGGCAGAGATCCCGTCCGCGGAGTAGCCGTCGGCGCCTATGAGATCGGCGTATTCCTGTGTCAGGACGGCGCCGCCCACCATTATCTTCACTCCGGGGGTCTCTTTTTTGAGAAGTCTGACGGTATCCTCCATCGACGGGAGCGTCGTCGTCATGAGCGCGCTGAGCCCCACGAGCCCGGCGCCGGTCCTCCTGACCGCGTCGAGAACGGCCTGCGGCGGGACGTCCTTGCCGAGGTCGGTCACCTCAAAGCCGTGGCTGCGGAGGAGCAGACCGACGATGTTTTTGCCGATGTCGTGGGCGTCGCCGCGCACCGTGGCGATGACGACCTTGCCGGCCGTCTTTTTTTCGTCAACGGCAAAATACGGAGACAGGACGTCGAACACTCTCCCGGCCGCCTCGGCGCACGCGATAAGCCGCGGGAGGAAGGCCTTTCCGGCCTCATAGTCTCTGCCGACGTCGTCGAGCGCGGGTATCACCGAGCCGTTTATCGCCCCGAGCGGGTCATTTTTTGCCTCGTCGGCCGAGGCGAAGTCCGCCGCGGCGTCCTTCATACCGAGATATACGGCCTCTCTGAGACTCCCCGCAGATCTCGTGTCGGCGGGCCCTGAACCCGAGACCGATGACGAAACGTATTTTTCGAATCCGGGGTCAAATCCGCGCAGCGCGGCGTGACACCTGAAAACGTCGGATATCTCCTGAACCGTCGGGTCGGCGATGGCCGCGTCGAGACCGAGCGACAAAGCCGAGGCGAGGAACGCGGCGTTGAGCTTCCCCCTGTCCGGGAGACCGTATGACACGTTCGATACCCCGAGCACCGTCTTTACGCCGAGCTCATCGTGAAGCGCACGGAGCGTCGTGAGCGTGACGTTCGCCGCCTCCGGGTCGGCGCCGACGGGGAGCGTCAGAGCGTCGAAGAGAATATCCGACTTTTTAATTCCGTATTTTTCGGCTTCCCTGATTATTTTACCGGCGATCTCCAGCCGGCCCGCGGGCTCGTCCGGGATGCCGTTTTCATCGAGAAGAAGGGCGACGACCGCCCCGCCGTATTTCTTTATGAGCGGGAAAACGGCGTCCATGCTCTCCTGTCTGCCGTTCACGGAGTTTACGAGCGGCCTGCCGTTGTATATCCTCATGGCGGCGGAGAGGGCCGCGGGGCTTGACGAATCGAGTTCGAGAGGAGCGGTGCATACCTCCTGAAGGTCCCTGACGCACCTGACGAGGTTCGCAGTCTCGTCAAGACCGGGAACGCCGACGTTCACGTCAATGACGTCGGCTCCCGCCTCGGACTGACGCACGCCCTCGGAGACCGCGTAATCGAAGTCGCCTTCGGTTATCGCCTTGCGGAGCAGCTTTTTGCCCGTCGGGTTGATCCTCTCGCCGATGATGACCGG
>JAFZCF010000098.1 GCA_017552165.1 Clostridia bacterium | reverse complement strand
GGAAGCGTAACGGATTATATCAGATCGGATGACGTCAAGGTTATTGTTAACGAGTCTGTTTATGTGTTCAGAATCAGTGTGGAGGATATTGTATTCCAGAGCTTGTCCGGTGACAGGGGAATGTATGACTGCACGGTTCTTGAAACAATCAAGGGAAAAGACGGGAAAGAAATCACGACCGCATTGTTCATTCTTCCGTTTCCCAAAATAGAGTCGGGAACCGAATACATTGTTGCCGTTTCGCCGTTGGATAACGTTTTTATTATTTCATCCAAACACAGCGTTTTTGACCCGTCGGAATATGAAACGATAAAGGGCTTGATTGACTGAGTAGGAGTCGCAGATTTTTATGGAGTCGGCGGGTTGATCAGGCCGTATAATTATGAAAAAAGCAGGCTGATATGTTTCAGTCTGCTTTTTAAGTACATTTGCCCAAGTACTTGGAAGCACTCGCCGGGCTTTCACAGTCTTGAATATCCGAAAGAGTTTATCAGCGCCTCTATCTTTTGCCCGTTTTTGCAGTACGGACATTCGGAAGCGGGGTATGACGCGTAGTCCGGAAGATCCTTGGGGTCGAAGACCGATTTTACCGTGTATCCGGCGCAGGACTGTACCGTCGCAAAGATTGCCGCGACCCCAGCGACGATTCCGTTGTAATAGTTTACGGCCTCGATAGCCGACGTCGCAGTATAGCCCGTCGTGACGGAAGCGGCGAGCACGAGCACGTGCTTGCCCGATATCATCGGCGCCGTGTTTTCACGGAAAATCAGCTGGCTGCCGGCGGTGTGCTCGGGGGTGACGACGTATATCGTCTTGTGATTGTTGATACTCCTGAGGGTGCCGTGGACGAGCTCTTCGGCGAGGCAGGTCCCGATGACCTCCGTGCCGTCGAGGCAGAGAATAGTGTCGACTATCGTGTTTGAACTGTAATCCGCTGCGAGCTCTGCCGCGACCGCCTGCGCCTCGGAAAGGCGGGATTTCTGCATGGTCACGTCTATGAAATAATTGATGTGACTGTGTCCCGTGGCAAAATGGCCCTGGAACACCCTGAGAAACAGGTTTTTCCGTTTCGTGCTTATTTTATATCTGTTATCAAGCGACATTGGGAAACTCCGATTTTTTTTAATTATATCACTTATCCGCAAAAAATCAATAGCGGAACGGCGAAAATACCGGAAGGCGTCAAAAAATCTTTTGCGAGTATTGACCGCGAGGCATTTTTGTTGTATAATATAGACGGATAATGATATATTTCGCGGCTGTTCCGGCCGCGGAAGGCAAGGGGAAAAATGAAGAAGAAAATTATCGTTGCGGTTATCATCGCGCTGATCGCTGTGATTCCCGCGGTGATCGCTGTCGCCTCATACAGCAGCGCCCAGAAAAATCCGGTTTCGCGCAGTTCCGTGTCAAAGCTGACGGTCTCCACTCCGGACGGCAAGGAATACGCGTACGATAAAACGTCGGGCGGCGAGTCGGATCTGTTCTCGCTTCTTTTCACTATGAACGAAAACAGCAAGGAAACGGCCTCCGTCTCCGGCAATCCCTCGGATTACGTTTGCTACACTGCGAGCTACACGAGCTACAACAGGGAAAACACGTTCCTTTACTACCTGTCGGGAGATCCGGAAAACGTCTATTACCGCGACAACAACGGAAAATATCACAAGGTCGACGCGTCAGCCGCCGGCGCATTCCTGTCGACAAAATACGCGACGTCACTTTTCCCGAACTCAAAGCAGCCGGTCCTTACCGTCGGCGGCCAGACCGAGCTCCTTCCGTCGTCCATCACGTGGAAATATCTTTCCCACGCGGGCGATTATCTCGATTCCATAGTGAGGATCTCGTCCGAGGTCCCCGCGATAAACGTCACCGGCGGCCTTCAGATGATGTTCGACAACGAGCCGGATTACCTTGAGGTGACCGTCAGGGATTCGTCCGGAGCGCCCGTGTACGAGGGCATCTACCGCGAAGTCCCCGAGACGCTTTTCGCCGACAACACCGTTTACACGGTCAGGGCGACAGCCCGCTGGTACGAGGTCCCTGGATGTCAGTATTACGGTGAAGCGTCCTATTCGTTTACCGCGAACGTCCTCTCGCCCGCCGTGTTCTATATTTCGGCGGACAACTGTCTCATGGGCAACTTCATAACGATCTCGGCGAAAAACATCGTCAATCCCGATGACATCGGTTTCGTGAGCGAGCCGAAGATCTACGGCGCCGACGGAGAGACCGAGTTCGTTCCTCAGTTCGTCGAATACGGAGGTTATTATCACGCGCTGCTGCCGTTTTCCATCAAGAATGAGGAAACCAACGGCGCCTCGGGTGTTTACACGATCTCGTTCTCATACGGCGGGAGATATCAGGATTTCCGCATAACGGTAAGGGCACGTAAGATCTCCCCGGCATATCTGAATTATTCGTCCAGCATCATAGGCACTTATTATTCCGATTCGGTGCGCAAAGATTTCAGCAGCAAGATCGCCCCGTATCTCGAGAAAAAGTCGAGCAACATTTACTGGATCCAGGATAACCTCATCAATGAGCCGTGCAAGGGCAAGATAAAATACGGCTACGGCATAAAGATGATTCTTAAGAACGACAACAACAAATGGTTCTGGAACGAGGGTGTCCACTTTACTTCCGCGGGAGGAAACGACATTTACGCCTGTATGCCCGGCGAGGTGATATTCGCGGGAGAGACGACCTTCAGCGGCAAGATGATCATCATCGATCACGGTGCTGGGCTGAAATCCGTATACATGCACCTTTCCGATCTCGCGAAGAAGACCGGGGACATAGTCGACGCGGGGGAGATCATCGCGATGATGGGCAGCACCGGATTCGTTGATTCGAAGAAGCTTGAATTCCGTCTTTACGTGTTTGACGTTCCGGTCCGTTATTACGACGACCTCGACGACACGCCGGACGCCGTAATGATCAGTGAAGAGGTCAGGAAGGCAATGGGCATCGCCGACTGACAAAGAAAGTATCGCGGTCCCCGCAGGGAACGGGGACCGCATTTTTTGGGCTTGAAGAGGGAACATGGATTTTCCGTTATTTCTTAACGCCTTCCTTCTGGGATGCGCGCTCGCTATGGACGCCTTCGCGGTGTCGGTCGCGACCGGTATTTCTGACAACGAAATAAGCAAAGGGCGCGTTTTCGCGCTTTCGGGTACTTTCGGAGCATTTCAGATGCTCATGCCCCTTGCCGGCTGGGCGATAGTCAGCGTTTCCGTTAAACTGATTTCGGTCGTCGGCCGCGCCGTACCGTGGATAGCAGCGATAGTTCTCATCGCGCTCGGTATTAAAATGATCGTCGGATCCTTCGGGAGCGGCGGAGAGGGCACCGCGGTCCGTCCGGGCGTCGCCGGGGCTCTCTACGCCGGCCTCATGACCTCTGTCGACGCGCTGTCGATCGGGCCTTCGATGGCGGATCTTACGATAGTTCCGGTGCTCGTCGAGTCTCTCATCATCGGTGTCGTCACGTTCGGCATATGTCTCTTCGGATTTTTCGCCGGGCGGAAGATAGGCGAAAAGACCGGCAGATATTCCGGTCTCGTCGGAGGGATCATTCTTATCATTGTCGGAATACGTTTATTTATCAGCGGGGTGATTTTACATTGAAAACAGCGCTTGACGTTCTTCTGATCATTCTGGTTTCGGTCCTCGGGCTGCTTGCCCTCGGCATTCTTTTCTGCGCCGTATGCGCGCTCTTCGTCGATCCGAAAAAACAGTATACGAGGCAGAGCAGGTTCTACCGCCGCGTCCTGTACTGCGCGACCGCGATTTCCATGTTCATCGTCAGGGTGAAGATAAAACTTGAGGGGAGGGAAAAGCTCCCCGAGGGGAGATTCCTCCTCGTAAGCAATCACCTCTCGAATTTCGACCCTATCGTGACGTGGCAGGCGATGAGGGACAGAGACCTTGCGTTCATTTCAAAGGGAGCAAACCTCAAGATACCGATCTTCGGCCGCATCGCGCGGCGCTGCTGTTTCATGTCTATTGATAGGAGCAATCCGATGGCTTCCGCCTCGACTATAAACACGGCGGCGGGGCTGATAGAGTCCGGCGAGGCGTCGGTGTGCGTTTATCCCGAGGGGACGAGGAGCCGCACGGGTAAGCTTCTTCCTTTCCACAACGGCGTCCTCCGCATAGCGCAGAAGGCGAATGTTCCGGTCGTCGTAATGACGGTCAGAGACACCGACAAGGTCAAAAAACGCTACCCTTTCAGGAGCACGAAGATAGTCCTCAGGATAGTCGACGTGATCCCTCCCGAGCGCGTGACCGGCCACCTGACGAACGAACTTGGTGGGATCGTCAGAGAGATGATACTCGGAGACCTCGGCGAGCTTCCCGAGGACCGCGCCTGATTTTTCCCCGGGAGACAGCATTTTGAATACATCCGCCCGCGTGAATAAATATTCACTTCGGGCGGATATTTATTGAATTTTCTATTGACATATGCGGCGCGGAGTGATATAATATACCGATCCGAAAAAACAGAGGCAATAAAATGAGCGGTGAAACGGGATATCTTATCCTTGAAAACTGAGATAAATACGAGGGCAAACTCTTCGGCTGTGAAAAAGAAAGCGTCGGGGAACTTGTCTTTACGACCGGCATGTGCGGATATATCGAAACGCT
Source organism: Clostridia bacterium (assembly GCA_017552165.1). The sequence continues at coordinate 873 of JAFZCF010000098.1, read as the reverse complement.
GACAGACCCGAGCTATTACGGGCAGATCGTCGTCATGACCTTCCCGCTCATCGGGAACTACGGCGACGTGCCGGATTATGAGGGGAAGCCGGCGCTTTTCGGCTACGTCGTAAGGGAAAAATGCGACTATCCGTCGAATTTCAGATGCGGCGGGACGCTCGGGGATTTTCTCAAATCTCACGGCATCCCGGGGATCTGCGGGGTCGACACGAGGTCGATAACCGAGACGGTCAGGGAGTACGGGACGATGAACGCGGTCATCACGAAAAACCGCGATTTCGACGTTTCCGAGCTCAGAAAATACAGGGTTAAAAACGCCGTCGCGTCGGTCACCTGCGGTGAAAAAACCGTTTCTGAACCGACGCCGGAAATGAAATACAACGTTGCGCTGATCGATTACGGCGCAAAGGGAAATATCATACGCGAACTCAACGCGAGGGGCTGCCGCGTCACCGTATTCCCGGCGGACACGGCGGCGGAGACGATACTCCGGGGCGGCTTTGACGGGCTTATGCTTAGCAACGGCCCGGGCGACCCCGCGGAAAACGGCCGCGAGATAGCGGAGCTCGGAAAACTCGTCGGAAAACTGCCGGTCTTCGGCATCTGTCTCGGACATCAGCTCATGGCGCTGGCGACCGGCGCCAGGACCGGAAAGCTTAAATACGGGCACAGGGGAGCCAACCAGCCGGTCACCGACACCGCGACCGGAAGAACGTATATAACGACGCAGAACCACGGCTACGAAGTCATAGCCGACAGCGTTAAAGCCGGCGTCGTGTCCTTTGTAAACGCGAACGACGGGAGCTGCGAGGGCGTAGATTACCCCGGGATGAGGGCGTTTTCCGTCCAGTTCCACCCCGAGGCGTGCGCCGG
>JAFZCF010000097.1 GCA_017552165.1 Clostridia bacterium | reverse complement strand
TTTCTCCCACCGTATATCTGAAATCCTCAGGCTTGCAAAGCGTTCCCATGAAATAGTTTCTGAGCTCGTCAAAGTTCCAGTCTTCGGGGGCGTCGGGATACATACAGACAGCGACCTCGTTGTCAATGACGGACGAGATCATTTCTTTCATCTTCTCCTTGAGATCGCAGCCGTCGAGGACCTCCTTGCGCTGAGAATAAATAATTGTTCTCTGCTGGTTCATCACGTCATCGTAATTAAGAACGTTTTTACGACGCGCGAAATTGTTGCCCTCGAGCTGTTTCTGCGCGTTTTCTATGGAGTTGGAAAGGATCCTTGCCTCGATCGGCTGATCGTCCTCGAGCCCGAGCCGCTCGACCATCGCGAGAATGCGTTCGGAACCGAATATGCGCATCAGGTCGTCGTCGAGCGAAAGGAAAAAACGCGATTCACCGGGATCTCCCTGCCGTCCCGAACGGCCGCGAAGCTGGTTGTCGATACGTCTCGATTCGTGACGCTCCGTGCCGACGATGAAAAGTCCGCCGGCTTTTTTGATTTTTTCCGCCTCCGGCGCGATCTCCGCCTTATGCTTTTCAAACAGTTCCCGGAAAACCTTCCTCGCTTCCAGCACTTCGTCGCTGACGGAAAGGGACGAGCCGACGGCAAGTCCGACGACCTCCTCGTCATATCCGTCTTTCAGCATATCCTGCTTGGCCATGAACTCGGGGTTTCCGCCGAGCATGATGTCGGTGCCGCGGCCGGCCATGTTCGTGGCTATCGTTACGGTCCCGAACCGCCCGGCGGACGCCACGATCTCCGCCTCTTTTTCATGATATTTTGCGTTGAGGACTGTGTGTTTTATTCCCTCGCGCTTGAGGAGTTTTGAAAGTTCCTCGGATTTTTCGATCGATACGGTACCGACAAGGACCGGCTGCCCTTTTTCGTGACACTCGAGTATCTGACGGATTATTGCGTCGTTTTTGCCTTTTTTATTCTTGTAAACCACGTCCGGATGATCGATCCTTATCATCGGCATGTTCGTGGGTATCTCGACGACGTCAAGACCGTATATCTCGCGGAACTCGTTTTCCTCAGTGAGCGCCGTACCCGTCATTCCCGAGAGCTTTTCGTACATACGGAAATAATTCTGGAACGTTATCGTCGCAAGCGTCTTGTTTTCTTTTTCGATCTTGACGTGTTCCTTTGCCTCTATTGCCTGATGAAGTCCGTCGGAATAGCGGCGTCCGAACATCATTCGGCCCGTGAAGCTGTCGATAATTATGATCTGCCCGTCTTTGTTGACGTAATCGACGTCTTTCGTCATGAGGCCGTGGGCTCTGATGGCGTTGTTGATGTGGTGCGTCAGGGTGGTGTTTTCGGGGTCGGAAAGGTTTTCGAGCGAGAAGTATTCCTCGGCCTTCCGGACGCCGCGCTCGGTCAGGGCGACCGTGCGAGCTTTTTCGTCGGCTATGTAGTCGTAATTGAGATCGTCGGTCGCCGCATTGGTGTCCTGTTCCTTGACCTTGAGCATTTTGAGGGTGCGCACAAAAGCGTCCACGCGGTCGTAAAGATCCGTGGATTCGTCGCCTTCGCCGGAAATAATAAGCGGAGTGCGCGCTTCGTCAATCAGAATTGAGTCGACCTCGTCCACTATCGCGTAGGCATGCCCCCGCTGAACGAGCTGCTCCTTGTATATGACCATGTTGTCACGAAGGTAGTCGAATCCGAATTCGTTGTTCGTGCCGTAGGTTATGTCACAGTTATACGCCGCCTGCTTTTCCTCGCGTGTCTGACCGTGAACGATGAGACCGGTCTTCATCCCGAGGAATCCGTACGCTCTTCCCATTTCCTCCTGGCCGAGCCGGGCGAGGTATTCGTTGACCGTGACGATGTGAACTCCCCTGCCGGTGAGCGCGTTCAGATACGCCGGAAGCGTCGCGACGAGAGTTTTACCCTCGCCGGTCTTCATCTCGGCGATTCTTCCCTGATGAAGAATGACTCCGCCGATCAGCTGTACCTTGAAAGGCCTCTTGCCGAGAACTCTGTCGTCGACCTCCCTGACGGCGGCAAATGCGTCGGGAAGAATGTCGTCAAGCGTTTCACCGTTTGACAGACGTTCTTTCAGCCACGGCGTGATAGCCCTCAGCTCGTCGTCCGACATGGATCTGTATTTATCTGCAAGAGATTCGATCTTATTGATCGTCCCTCTGATTTTTTTAATCTGCCGTGAACTGTAAGTTCCGAAAAGTCCCATTATAAGACCGCCTTTCGTTCAACCGGATATTGTATCATCCCGTTGTTATGTTTTATAGCTCGAATTGTTAAATGATTGGTGCGCCGTGTATAAATCGGCATACTGTTTATAGCTTTTTGTGATAAGCAATGCGCGGCGAGCCGTCGGCAATAAAGATCGTGCCGCATTTTATGAAGCCGAGCCGCGCAAGAGCATTCTGCATCGTATAATTGTCCCTGTGTGTGTCAATTCTGATATTGCCGGAAAAAAGCGACGCAAAGCTCACCGCAGTTTTAAGTATTCCCTTTTTCGTACCGTCGCCGGCGATCCGGTGAATCGTGCAGTACGGTTCGTCGTTGAGCCATTCGCCGTCGTATATATCGACGTAAGTCCGGTCGATTCCGGTAAAAAAGGCGAATACTCCGCACGGTATTTTCCCGTATGATATAACAAATCCGTTTCCGTAGGATATATCTTTTCTTATCAGGTCGTCCGAAGGATAGCCGCCCGCCCACTGCAAAACATTGCCGTGCGATATCATGAACCGCCGCGCAGCCGCGTATATCCTCTTTATATCCGCCAGATCGGTCTCAAGCGATGGCCTGACCGAAAGGCCTGTCTCCGCGCACAAATACTTTTTGTTCATTTCAAACCCGTTGACTTGAACCCGTGGCAATGGTATAATAATTCCCCGAAAGGTAAATTTGTCATGAAAAAAATAAACGTCTGCCTGATAGAACCCGAAATACCGCAGAACACCGGAAATATTGCGCGAACCTGCGCCGTGACCGGCGCGCGGCTTCATCTCGTCAAGCCCTTCGGATTTGAGATAGACTCGGCAAAGCTTCGCCGCGCGGGGCTCGATTACTGGGACAAGCTCGACATCACTTATTACGATTCTCTCGATGACTTTCTTCGTCTGCACTCGGGCGACCCGCTGCTTTTTTACACACAAAAAGGCAAAACTGTTTTTTCGGAAATCGATTATCCCGATGACGTCTGGCTCGTTTTCGGCAAGGAATCCTGCGGTCTTCCTCAGAAACTCCTTGAAGACAACGCCGACAAAACCGTCAGGATCCCGATGCGCGAGGGTATCCGGTCGCTCAATCTCGGCAACTCCGTCGCGATCGCGGTGTACGAGGTGCTCAGAACCGAAAACTACGAAGGACTGAAATGCAAAGGCATACTCAGCGATGCTGACGTATAAACGCGTCTGCCGATGAAAGAACCTGTTTCAGCGAATCGAATTTCAGTTTCTTCATCGCCTCGTCGAACGGCATGACCCAGGCGCCGGTCAGCTCTTCCTCCTGGTATCTTATAGTCTGACCGGAATAAACCGCTGCAAAATATCTGACGTGCTTAATGACTCCGGCCTTTCCCGGGAGCTCATACGAAACGTCGCTCACAAAACCGGGTATTATCTCA
>JAFZCF010000096.1 GCA_017552165.1 Clostridia bacterium | reverse complement strand
GCGCCTGAAAATCTCCATAACCTGCTCCTGATAGACGATACAGCCGCAGGTCTCGTCGAGTATTTCCTTAAGTCCCGCGATACGGTAGCCGTAGTCGCCGTTCTTTGCCCTGTTTTCGAGATATTTCGGTATCGAATCCATAGGTCCCGGGCGGTACAGCGCGATCGCGACCATTATGTCGGAAAGACTCCGGGGTTTCATATTCATAAGCAGACGGCGCATGCCCTGATTTTCAAGCTGGAACACGCCGGCCGTCATGCCTCTGCCTATCAGCGCGAAGGTTTTTTTGTCATCAGTCGGGACGTCGGCGAGCGAAAAGCCCGGCTCGGACTCCCTTATCGCGCTCACCGCATCGTCCATTACGGTAAGATATCTGAGCGCGAGAAAATCAAATTTCAGCAAACCGAGGCGGGCGATCGCGTCCATCCCGTACTGCGTGACCGTAACGCCGCCGTTGTCGGCGAGCGGTACGTATTCGGTAAGGGGTTTCGGAGTTATCACCACGCCGGCCGCGTGGGTCGAGGCGTTGCGCGGGTACCCCTCTATATCCGCCGCCGTTTCGTACAGCAGTTTAACGTCGGGGTCTGCGTCGCAGAGCTTTCTGACTCTGTCGTCGCTCATCGCTGCGGATAGTTCGCCGGTCACCTTCCCTTTGCTCTCGGGGAGGACCGAAAGCGCCCTTTCCACCTTGTCCTGCGGCATGCGGAGGACTCTGCCGGCGTCGCGTATCGCGGCGCGCGAGGCGAGGGTCCCGAAGGTTATGATCTGCGCCACGTGATCGGCGCCGTATTTCGCAGTCACGTATTTTATGACCTCGTCGCGCCGTCTGTCGCCGAAATCGATATCGAAATCCGGCATACTGATCCGCTCTCTGTTGAGAAACGCCTCGAACAGAAGACCGTATCTCACGGGATCGACCTCGGTAATACCGATCAGAAATGCAACCAGCGATCCGGCTCCCGAGCCCCTTCCGGGCCCGGTCGGGACGCCTGTGCTTTTGGCGTACCCAACGAAATCCGCCACTATGAGGAAATATGAAGAATAACCCATTCCGGATATCACGAGAAGCTCGTATTCCGTCCTCGCGCGGTAATCATCATCGGAACGTCCCTCGGAAAAAACTATCCGACCTTCGGACACCGCCTTTTCATATCCCGAAAAAGCCATACGTCTCAGATACATATCGGGCGTTTCTCCGTCGGGAACGGAGTATTCGGGCAGAACGGTTTTCCCCGGTTTCAGCTCAAAAGAGCATTTTTCGGCTATCCTGACGGAGTTGTCCAGCGCCTCCGGGATATGCCCGAATAGATTCTCCATCTCCTCGGATGACCTCAGATAGAATTCGTCGGTCTCAAATCCCGGCTCCCTGCCTTCCGAAACCGTCCTGCCGTCGCCGATACACGAGAGGGTCTCCCTCGTTCCCGCGTCGGCTTTTTCTATATAAAACACGTCGTTGCACGCGACAGGAGGTATCCCCGCAGAGCGTGAAACGGAAATGAGAAATTCGTTTGAATAGCCCTGCCCTTCAAGGCCCTGTTTTTCCAGTTCGATATAAAAGTTCTCTCCGAAGACGCCGCGCAGTTTCCCGGCGAGCGCCCTCGCCCCTTCCCGGTCGTCCCTGTCGGAAAGGATGTTCAGGGGACCGCGCTTCCCCCCAGAAAGGCAGATCAGCCCCCCGGAGTGAGAGAAAAGCTCGTCCTGCGGTACGTTTTTCCCGGAGATGCAGGACAGAGTCACGAGACGGGTGAGATTGCCGTATCCCGCGGCGTCCGTGACGAGCAGGACGACCGAGCCGGAAACCCCGTCAAAATCGACCGCGAGCTCGCAGCCGATTATCGGTTTTACTCCCGCCCTGACGCACGCGTCGCTGAAATCGGCGCATCCGTACATCACGCCGAGATCGGTGACCGCTACCGCCTTCTGCCCGCGCGAAAGGACGGCTGCGGGGAGCTTTGAAATACGGCACGCCCCTTTCAGCAGACTGTACTCGCTGTGCAGATGAAGGTGAACGAAATCTCTCATGGTATTGACGGCGTCAAAGCGTTCCGGCAAAATCAACTATCCGCCTGAGGCGGTGGTTAACGCCGGATTTTGTTATTTTCGGGACGTGCTTTTCCGCAAGCTCGGACAGGGTGTCGTCCGGAAAAGCCGCCCTGAGGTCGAACGTCTGCCTGAGCTCGTCGGGTAGATTGACCTCCGCTCCGCGGTCTATGATGAGTCTTATCGCCTTCATCTGCTCCGACGACGCGTTGACCGTGCGCCTTATATTGGCGAGCTCGCAGTTTGAAACTCTGTTCGCGTCGTTGCGCAGGTCCCTGAATATTTTCGCGTCGAGAAGACGGAATACCGCCTTCCCGGCGCCCATAAAACCGAGGAAATCGGATATCTCCTCGCTGTTTTTGAAATAAACCCCGAATTTCCCGTTTTTCCGGGCCGTGATGCCCGGCTGCATGCCGAGGCCTGTTAGCAGGCCGGCGAAAGCCGCGGCGCGTTCCTTCCCGCGGATAAGCATCTCAACGTGATAAGAACTTTCCGGTCTCGAAACGGTGCCGCACGCGAGAAAAACCCCTTTTACAAAGTTCCACCGGCAGTTATCACAGATAAAATCCGTCTCCGGAACGTCACGGAACGCCAAAGCCTCCGAAGGTTCTCCCTCCGGATAAAGCTCCGACGTTATTCTGAAATAAGTTATCCGTACGTCCTCCGTAAGGTCGGACGGAGAGCCGTCCCAGACGCCGAAAAGGATCCCGGACCGGAGAGCCGACCGGCAGCATGCGCTTTTCGGCTTTGCGGCGGCGATCTCTTCCCTTATCTGCCGGGAAAAAGACATTTTGCCGCAGTGTCAGGCGGAGGGGAGAATAGAAGACAGCCAGCTGCTGAGATTTGAGAGTCCTCCGGAGACGAGGGCGATGACAAGAATCAGGCCAATGATGATGAGCGCGATAACGAGCGAACACCAGTACGAGCGGGCAAAATTACGCCTGTTGATGTTGTCGTCGGAAACGCTGAACACGATCAGGAGAATGAAGCCGAGCAGAGGGATCGAGAAAAGGAGCATATAGCCGAAATATCCCCACGCCGAGATGGGCTGAAGCTGAGAATCGGTGTAATACTGACCCTTATACATTCTGGTCCCCTGTGTCTGCTGATAAGGTGTGTTCGTGTTGTAGTTGTTCATATTGTTTCTCCTTTAAGGATATTGTTTTCAGATGTCGTCGCAGATCATAAACTGAAATCCGCAGCACCCGGACTGTTCAAGGAACACCCCGAGCATCCGGTCGGCATAGACCCTGCCGAGCTTTTTTTCAATTTCGTCGCGGTCGGTGAGCACGATGCAGGTCTCCCTGCTCATCTCCGAAAGGCAGTCGGCGAGGGCGTCGAGATTCCCGCCGTAATACGCAGGGAAGCCGAGCGTGCGCGCGATGTATGCGTGAGCCGTTTCACGGTCTGTCATTTTTGTCCCGTCGAGAACGAATATTTCCATATTTCCTCCTCAGGGCGTCCCGTAAAGCAGCTCGAACGTCTCGTAGTGATCGCCAGTATAATAAACGAGCCCGTCGTTCGAAAAGACTATCCGCTTCGCCCCGCGCGAACTTTGCCCGTTTGTGTCAATATCGCATTCGCGATAGGTCCTCCCGCTCTTTTCGGGGAGGTTGCCCTCGCTGTTGCCGAAGCTGTCGCCTCCGATTGCGCATCCGGGGAAATATTTTTCCACCGAACCGCCCTCCCAGCCTTTTTTGCGTGCCTCTGTCTTCGTCACGAAGTTTGCCGGGAGCTTTCCGTAGGTATGGATATAAAGAGCGACTTCATCCTTTGAAAAGTACCGTCCGTTCTCGTCTATAGGGGGGCCGGTCGGCTGAGCGGAGCTCTCCGAAGGATCCGGCTTGTCCGTCTTACTGTCGATACCCGGCGCGGGCTCGGTATCGGCCGCCGACGCGGCGCCGTTCTCTCCCGTGATCAGGTCCATTATGCTGCCGCCGCTGAACAGGTAGGTCACGAGCAGAGCGACCACCGCCACCGCGATGATTATAATTATCAGACTGTTCGATTTTTTCTGCGAATTTTTACCGGCTTTGCCTGCCGATGATTTTTTCATTTGGTTTATGAGACCTCCGGATGCGATTGTGACCGATTTATTTCGGCGTCTTTCTCATAGTATACCACACGGGGAATATTTTTTCAAGCGTCATGGGCTTTCGGCCGAAATAATGTAAAAACATTTTACCGTCGCTGATTCCCGAAAATTGACAACCGGCGGCCCGTGTGGTATAATAAGTTGTATCAAATCTTTACGGAGCAAACTAATGAGTAAAGACAAAGAAAGAATCCTCCGGCTGACGCTGACCGCGATGTTCCTCGCACTCGGACTGGTACTGCCGTTCCTTACCGGACAGATCCCGCAGATAGGCAGCATGCTCCTGCCGATGCACATCCCGGTGTTCCTCTGCGCCCTGATCTGCGGATGGCAGTACGCGACGCCGATGGCGTTCATCCTGCCGATCCTGCGCTCGCTCATCTTCTCGATGCCGCCGATGTATCCCACGGCAGCCGCCATGGCGTTTGAGCTCGCGGCGTACGCCTTCGTCGCCGGATTCATCTATTCGAGATTCAAAAAACAGGGGATAATCCCGCTGTATATCAGCATCATCTCGGCAATGATTATCGGCAGACTTGTTTGGGGCGCGGCTCAGATGATCCTTCTCGGAATGTCGGGAAAGGCGTTTACATTCAGCGCGTTCCTCGCGGGAGCTCTGCTTAACGCGATACCGGGCATCATCGTCCAGCTTATCCTCATCCCCGCCGTGATGTTCGCGCTCGACAGAGCTAAGCTCATACCCTTCAAGCGCGGCGAATGACACGTCAAAAACCCGGGAGCACACGGCTCCCGGGTTTTTTGTTTCAGTTGTTTTTTATCGGTAAGAGCTCGCCGCCGTCTTGCAGGCTGACTGTCGTTATCGGACCGTATACCACGCTGCCCTCTCTCGTTACGAGATAAACTCTGACGGAAAAGCTGTCAAACGCGTTGATCCCTTTCCAGTGGAAGGCAAGGACGCGTCCGTCATTTGCATATCCGTCCGAATCGCCTCCCGTGACGTTTCTGAAGGTTATGTCAAAGTTGTAGCAGCCGCTCTCCCTGATCGATTTGAACATTTCGACACCGCGTTCCACGTAAAGCGGAGAGCCATCAAGCGTCATGTCCTTTTCGCTCACGTTTTTGCGTTCGTCGATTATGAAGCCCGCTTCCTCAAATATGTCGCCCCGCGGCACGCAGGCGTTGACGTACAGACAGTCTATGCTGCCGTCCCCCGTCTTGGTGTCCTTGTATGATACCACGGGAACGAAGAAATCTTCGGGGATCCAGTAGGCGTACAGCCGGTATTCTTGCTTTTTAGCGTTCCAGAACTTTTTGTCCGGAGTGCCGTCGTCATCGAAAAGCGACATCCCGCCGATACTGTTATCTTCTTCCCAGTTCCAGTTCGAGACGTAAAGCCTCGTCGGGGACTCCATGTACCATCCGCCGAAAACACGGCGGTACATTACCTCGTCCTCTGTGGTCAGGGTCTTCGACGGCCCGTCTATTTTCGATATAAAGTTGCCGCCGTCCGACCTGCTATTGACGTTATAAATTATCTCGCCGACGTTAAGCGCAGCGGAGAAACTTTTCAGTTCGGAATAGGAGACCTCGCCGATCAGGCGCTTTTCTTCCCCGTCGTAAAGTTTGATCTTGACGTTTTCTTCACCCACTACCCTTGACCTCTCGGAAAAAAGCGGGAAAACAGCCGCCGTGACGGCAAAAAGCACGGCGAGCACCGCCGCAATTACGGTTTTGCATTTTTTGCCTGTCACTTTCATGGTTGCCTCCCGTCAAGAGCGTATTTTGTCATCTATCAGTTCAAACAGCGGCTTGGTCACGGAATAAGTCAGTATCGCGACCGCCGTTAGGATGACTCCCTTTATGACGTTGAAGGGAGTATTGAATATCAGGAGCGCCTGCGGAAGCCCCGTCACCGCCGGATTTATCGCAGAATATGCGTCAATAATGGACTGAAGAGGCATAAACTTCGTATAAAGCGGATATACTATGAAAAGATTCACGGGGTAGGCGACGACCGCCATGGCGACCGAGCCGGCGGCTCCGCCGATAAGCATTCCCTTCCTGCCGCCGATACGGCGGTATATCAGGGTCGCGGTCAGAACGTATGCCGCGCCGATCGCGAAATTTGCGATCTCTCCGATACCTCCGGTGCTGCTCCCGAAGAAGATATGCAGCAGATTTTTGATAAGACACACGAGCACGCCCCACAGAGGCCCCGCTGCGATGCCCGCGAACATTGCCGGAAAATCCGAAAAATCGAATTTTATAAACGCCGGCATTATCGGCACGCTTACTTCAAGTTTCATAAGTACGACGGCAAGCGCCGACATTACAGCCGTCAGTACCGAAGCGAACAGAACCCGCCGTCCCGTTTTTCTGCCGTTATGGCTTTTTAATTCTTCTTTTTGTGCAGGAATTCGATCCTTTTCAAGGTCGGATCCTTCTTCTCTTGCACATTCTGAATCCAGTTTAATTGATCCGTACTCAAATAGTAAACTTGATCCGCAAAACTCACATTTCAAAGTTTTCGATTTGGGATCCGCCTTTATATTTGCCCCGCAATTTGGGCAAAGAACGGCTTTAACACGCACCAAATCCGCGCCGCCGGAATACTCTGTATCGTTCATAAAAGAACGGTCCCCCGATTGCTCGGGGGACCTTAATCCTTCCTTAAAGCGCCCCCGTTTCCGCGGCGCTTTTTATTTTCTCTCATCCGGACTATACCGTCGGTGCGGGAATCTCACCCGCTCGGCAGCTTTCGCTGTTAGTGGACTTTACCACCGGTTTGGACTTTCACCGGAGCTTGCGCTCCCCCTGAAAATAAACTATTGAGTTTTTAGGAAATTACTCGTCGATCTCGGTAACGACGCCGGAGCCGACGGTTCTGCCGCCTTCACGGATAGCGAAGCGGAGACCCTTTTCGATAGCGACGGGAGTGATAAGCTCAACGCTCATAACAACGTTGTCGCCGGGGCGGCACATCTCGACGTCAGCCGGGAGTCCGATCGTACCGGTAACGTCGGTCGTTCTGAAATAGAACTGAGGACGGTAGCCCGGGAAGAAGGGCTTGGAACGTCCGCCTTCTTTTTCGGTCAGAACGTAAACGTTGCCTTTGAATTTGGTATGAGGATGAATCGAACCGGGCTTGCAGAGGACCTGTCCGCGCTCGATCTCGTTCTTGGCAACGCCGCGGAGGAGGGCGCCGATGTTGTCGCCGGCCTCGGCCTGCGGAAGAAGCTTGTGGAACATCTCGACGCCGGTAACGACGGTCGTTCTTTTTTCCTCGGTAAGGCCGACGATCTCAACGGTATCGCTGACCTTGACGGTTCCGCGCTCAACTCTGCCCGTCGCGACGGTGCCGCGGCCGGAGATGGAGAAGACGTCCTCAACGGGCATCAGGAACGGGAGATCCGACTGACGCTCGGGGGTCGGGATATAATCGTCAACAGCGTCCATAAGCTCTTTGATCGACGCATAAACAGGATCGTTCGGGTCCTTGGAGGGGGACTCGAGCGCTACTCTTGCGGAGCCGCGGATGATCGGGACGTTGTCGCCGT
>JAFZCF010000095.1 GCA_017552165.1 Clostridia bacterium | reverse complement strand
CTTTTTAAGGTCTTCGATTTCGCCTCTCAGAGATTCGAGTTCCTTGACCCTGTTTACGATATATTCGCGGTTTATGTTCCGGAGTTTTATATCCGCGACGTATTCCGCCTGCTCTTTGTTGAGGCCGAACCCGGCCATGAGATTAGGGACAACGTCCTTTTCGAGCTTTGTCTCGCGGATGATCTTTATCGCCTTATCGATATCGAGAAGGATTATCCCGAGACCGGTGAGGAGATTGAGCTTTTCTTTCTTTCTGTCGAGCTCAAAGGTCAGTTCGCGCCTGACCGCCTCACGCCTGAATCTTATCCATTCGAGCAGTATCTCGCGGACGCCCATCTGCCTCGGAGCGCCGTCGATAAGAAGGTTGAAATTGCAGTCGAACGTGTCTTCGAGTGTTGTGAGCTTGAAAAGGCGGGCCATAAGCCGGTCGGGATCTGCTCCGCGCCGCAGGTCGATCGTCATCCTGAACCCGCGAAGGTCGATTTCGTCGCGAATATCGGAAATCTCCTTGATCTTCCCTTCTTTCGTGAGCGCGGTGATCTTGTCCATGATCGCCTCGATGTTTGTCGAATAAGGGATCTCGAAAACGTCGATGCAATTCTGAGATTTGTCAAAATTGTATCTCGCCCTGACCTTCACGGGGCCGCGCCCCGTCTCGAAAATCTGGCGGTATTTTTCCCTGTCGAAAATAATCGCGCCGCCGGTCGGAAAATCCGGAGCGGTTATTAAATCCATGAGCCGTTCCGGATCGGTGTCCGGATTTTTAAGAAGCTTTATGGTGCCGTCGCAGATCTCGCCGAGGTTGAACGAGCATATATTGCACGCCATACCGACGGCGACTCCGAGGTTCGGCGATACCAGGATGTTCGGGAACGCGGTAGGAAGCATCGTCGGCTCGAGCATTGTGCCGTCGTAGTTTTCGGTCATGTCAACGGCGTTTTTGTCTATACCCCGGAATATCTCCTCGCAGAACTTATCGAGTTTGCATTCGGTATATCGCGGAGCCGCGCAAACCATCGACGCGCTGTAATGCTTTCCGAACGCGCCCTTGGAATCGATCAGCGGGTGCAGGAGAGATTCCTGAGCCCTTGTCAGACGCGCGAGCGTGTCGTATATCGCCGCGTCGCCGTGCGGATTGAGCTTCATTGTCTCGCCGACAACGTTTGCGGACTTCGTCCTTCTGTCCTTCAGAAGGCCCATAAGATACATCGTGTAGAGGAGCTTGCGGTGCGAGGGCTTGAATCCGTCGATGCCCGGGATAGCTCTCGACACGATGACGCTCATCGCGTAAGGCATGAAGTTTTTCTCGACTGTTTCGTTTATCGGCTGATCCTCGATCGGCGCTTCCGAAAAATCGATCGTAACCTGGTCCGTTTGTTTCTTTCTTGCCATTTCCTGTCCGTTATCCTGAAAGTGTGATTATAATTTTAGCACGTTGAAGCCGGCCGCCTTGATAAGGCGGTTGAACACGGCGAATCCGACTCCCTGTTCATCGGGCATCCTCGCGTAAATGCCGCTTATACTGTCTCTGACCTCCGGTGAGTCGAAATATCTGAGGCAGGAAAAAACACGCCTTGCCTGCTCTTCCGGATCGTCGCTCCCGCCCATTGAGACCTTGCATGCCGAGCGGACGAGAGAAATATCCTCATCAAAGCAGATAACGCCGCAGTCCGGCCTGTCGTTGACGAACGCGATAAATGACTCTCTGTCGGAATCGACGACTGTCAGAGGCTCGGACGGCGCGTAGTGACGGTATTTCATACCCGGCGCGAGCGGAACGCCGTCATATTTAGATATCACGGCCGGGTCGATTTCTATGCTGTCGCACACCGAGCGGAGCATCTCGAGCGTCACGGCGCCCGGGCGAAGCAGTTTGAGCCCTCTTCCTGTCCCGTCTGCCATAACTATGGTGGACTCCACTCCGTGGAGACATTCTCCCCCGTCGATTATACAGTCTATCTTTCCGTCGAGATCGTTCACTACGTGAGAGAAACTCGTCGGGCTCGGTCTCCCCGAAATGTTTGCCGAAGGCGCGGCGACCGGGCCGCCGAACAGGTCAATGAGATCGTGAGCGGCTCTGTGAGACGGGACTCTTATGCCGACCGTTCCGAGCCCTCCCGTGACCGAATCGGGAATGACGTCCTTTTTCGGCATTATGACCGTTATCGGGCCGGGCATGAACCTCTCGGCTATCCTGTAAAACATCTCCCCGGTGCGGCAGTATTTTTCGGCGTCGACGGGCGAAGCGAGGTGCACTATCAGCGGATTGTCCGAGGGTCTTCCCTTTGCCGCGTATATCCTCCCGGCCGCCGTCGAGTCAAGGGCGTCTCCTCCGAGGCCGTAAACCGTTTCCGTCGGAAACGCCACAAGCCCTCCCGAGCGCAGAATGTCGGCGGCCGGTATGAGATCGTCCCTGCTATTATATACGATTTTAAGCGTTTTCATAATTGTTTCCGCTCATTTTTGCCGCGTTTTCCGCGGCGGCGAGCGCTTCGGTTATTCCGTTCAGCCGTCCGTTCAGGACACCCTCGAGGTCGTGCGTCGTATATCCGATCCTGTGGTCCGTAACCCGGCTCTGCGGAAAATTGTAAGTCCTGATTTTCTCGGATCTGTCTCCGCTGCCGACCTGGGAACGCCTCGCGTCGGCGATTTCCCCTTCCGACTGACGTTTTTTGATATCGTAAAGCCGCGAGCGCAGAACGCGCATCGCCTTGTCCTTGTTTTTAAGCTGCGAACGTTCGTCGCGACACTCCACGACAAGACCGGACGGCATGTGCGTGATCCTCACCGCGGATTCTGTTTTATTTATGTGCTGTCCACCGGCGCCCGAACTTTTTATCGTATCTATCTTGAGATCCGAGGGATCTATCTTTACGTCGATCTCCTCCGCCTCGGGAAGGACGGCGACCGTGACTGTTGACGTGTGTATCCTTCCCTGCGACTCGGTGTCGGGAACGCGCTGAACACGGTGCACACCGCTCTCGAATCTGAACGCGGAATAGGCGCCTTCGCCCTCGACGGTAAAGGAAATCTCTCTGTATCCGCCGAGCTCGGTGTCAGTAGACCCGATCTTTCCGACGGAAAACCCGCGGATGGCCGCGTACATGCAGTACATGCGGTAAAGCTCCCCCGCGAAGAGCGCCGCTTCCTCTCCGCCGGCGCCCGCTCTGATTTCAACGACGACGTTTCTGTCGCCATCGGGATCTTTCGGAAGAAGAGCCGTCCGCAGTTTTTCTTCGGCGGAAAGGAGCATGTCTTTCGTTTCGCCGATCTCGGAAAACGCCATTTCCCTGATTTCGGCGTCGGGATCTCCCGACGATATCGATTCGAGCTGAAGGAGCTCTTTTTTCAGACGTTCGACCTCGCGGTACGCCTCGACCACCGGGCGGAGCTTTCGCAGTTCCCGCATCACCGAGGCGATCTTTTCGGGATCGGATACAACGCCGGGGGACGAAAGACTGTCAGTCAGCGCGTCATACCTGACGCATATCTCCCCGACCTTGTCAGTCATATCAGCTGATAAAGGCGAGACACGCCTTGTAGGTCATGTAAAGGTCGAGCTTTGAGATGGCCTCGTACGGGGCGTGCATCGACAAGACCGGCACTCCGATGTCGATCGTATCGATGTTCTCTTTCGCTATGTATTTCGCCACGGTCCCGCCGCCGCCCTGATCGACCTTGCCGAGCTCCGCCATCTGCCAGACGACGCCGTTTTCGTTCAGTATGTTTCTCACGTATGCGGCAAACTCCGAGGACGCGTCAGACGTTCCGGACTTTCCGCGGGCTCCCGTAAACTTGGAAATAACCACGCCGCAGTTTGCGAAGCAGGCGTTGGCCTTTTCATACGCTCCGGCAAAATTGGGGTCGAACGCCGCGTTTACGTCCGCGGAAAGGCATTTTGAATTTGCCTTGACAACTCTGATATTCGCGCCTCTCGAATCGCAGATCTCGCCGAGAATGTCGATAAATATCTCGCTCTGCATTCCGCTGACGCCCTCCGAACCCGTCTCTTCCTTGTCGGCGAAAACGCAGATGACAGTCTTGCGCTCGTCCTGAGAATCGAAGGTCGCCGTCATCTCGGGATATGCGCAGGATTTGTCGTCGTGTCCGTATCCGGCGATAAGCGAACGGTCAAGACCGATATCGCGCGCTTTGTAGGCGGGAACGGCGGTGAGCTCCGCGGTTATGAGATCCTCCTCGGTTATGTCGTATTTCTCGTTGAGAATGCGCAGAAGATTGAGTTTTATCGCGCCGTCTGTCTCTTCATCGCGATACGGCTCCGTGCCGAGAATTATGTTGAGCCCTTCCCCGGGGATGGCCTCGGCGAGGGTTTTTGTCATCTGGTCTTTTGCGAGATGCGGGAGAATATCCGTTATGTAGAATATCGGGTCCTCGTCCTCTTCACCTATGCAGACGTCGACGGTTGAGCCGTCGCTCCTGACGACCACCCCGTGGATGGCGAGCGGTATCGTCGTCCACTGATATTTCTTTATCCCGCCGTAATAATGCGTTTTGAGCATTCCGAGCCCGCTGTCTTCATAGACAGGGTTCTGTTTCAGGTCGATCCTAGGAGAATCGACGTGAGCGGCCATTATATAGACGCCGTTTTCGAGCGGTTCCGTACCCATTTTGATAAGGAACAGGGCCTTGCCGCGGTTGTTGTAGTAGTATCTTCCGCCGACCTCGAGTGTGTCTCCGAGGCGATATTCCGTAAATCCGCGCCTCTCGGCGAGCGCGATGCCGTATTTTACCGCGTCACGCTCCGTCTTTGCGTTGTCGAGAAACATTTTGTAAGACTCGGCGTATGCGAACGACCTCTCGAGCTCGTCTTCGGTTATAGATTCATAGGCGCTCCTGTTTTTATACTGCAGCGCTTCTTTGAGTTCCTTTGCGTCCATTTATTTCGTCCTTTCGGTTGTTTTTTTCTTATCTGCGTCTTCCGCTTCGGGGTCTGATTTTTACGCTGAGATGAGAAATCTCGTCGAGCATTTCGCAGAAAACGCCGACCCTTTCGCTCAGTGAATCCTCGGATGACGCCGAATTGTCTATAACGTAATCCGCCTGCATGACGTACCACGGATCTGGTTTCTGCTTCCCGAGGCGGCTTGCGATCGCGTCGTCGGATATTCCGTCCCGGCGTCTCAGTCTCCTGACCTTTGTCGCGTTGTCGCACGTTACGGCGACGTTGATGTCGCATATCCGGTCAAAACCCGCCTCAAAAAGGAGCGGAGCGTCGATAACGGCGACGGAAACTCCGGATTTCTTCATTTCCTCTATCCACTTGAGCGTACGTATCCTGACGTGTTTATGCGCAATATCGTTCATCAGGCGGTAAACCTCGTCCGATGAAAACGCGAGCGAACCGAGCTTTTTCCTGTCGACCGACCCGTCTTGCGATAAGATTTCACTTCCTATCTTCTCCGCCATCTCGGCGGTACACTCCGTGCCGGAACCGTAAAGCTCGTGGCACACCGCGTCGGTGTCAAGACAGGAATATCCGTGCTTTGCAAAAAGATCGGAAATATATCCTTTTCCGGAGCCGGAGCTCCCGGTCAGACCTAAAACAATCATAACATCAGCCTCGCGGATCCTTTTGAATCCGACTCATAAGCTTTCTCAATAATCGACTGAACGTAGGCGCCGTCCGAAAAATCGGCGCAGACGTATTCGGATTTCAGTCCCACAGCCCTCGACAGAAAAGCGAACATCGAATTCACGTGAGTCATGGGCCATCCGACCGGCGCTTTCTGAGACGGGAAAACTCCTCCCGGCGCCGGATATTTGCCGATACAGTCAACGAGCGTAAACCCGCTGTCGCCGCCGAGCACACCGTCGCGTCTCTCTCCGTCGTAGAAACGGAGATAATTCGGCTGCATCATGGAATATGAAAGCGCGCCTTTCGAGCCGTATATCTCAAAAGAGAGATCGTCGTTTGTTCCGAAAGCGGCTCGATTCGCCTCGAAAAACGCGACTCCGCCGCCCGATAAGCCGGCAGTGATGAAAAAAGCGTCGTCGATGCCGTTGTCTGCGTCCCTGTACCACGCCCTTCCGCTGAGATCGGTCAGGTCCTCTCCGCAGACATACCGGCAGAGATCTATGACATGAGATCCAAGGTCGGGAAGCGCTCCCCCGCCGCAAAGTAGCGGATCGCTTTTCCATCCGCGCGGCGCCGCGGCCGCGGCGCTGGCGTGGAGGTATCTGAAAGAACAGGAGATTATTCTCCCTATCCTGCCGCCGGAAACTATCTCCCTGGCTCTCATGGAG
>JAFZCF010000094.1 GCA_017552165.1 Clostridia bacterium | reverse complement strand
CGTCCTTGCCCAGCTTCTTGCGGATGAGCTCGGTGCCGCCCAGCATGTTGGACCACTGATCGTCGCCGCCGAACTGCATGTTGCAGCCGTACTCCTGGAACAGGTGATAGAAGTCATAGGACTGCATGATCATGTAGTTGAACTCAAAGAAGGAGAGTCCCTTCTCCATCCTCTGCTTGTAGCACTCGGCGCGGAGCATGTTGTTGACCGAAAAACAGGTCCCGACCTCGCGCAGGAGCTCGACGTAATTCAGCCCGAGGAGCCAGTCGGCGTTGTTGACCATCATGGCCTTACCCTCACCAAACTCTATGAACCTCTCCATCTGCTTTCTGAAGCACTCGGCGTTGTGATTGATGTCGTCGATCGTGAGCATTTTTCTCATGTCGGTGCGCCCCGAAGGGTCGCCGATCATCGTGGTGCCGCCGCCGATGAGGGCAATCGGTCTGTTCCCCGCCTGCTGGAGGCGCTTCATGAGGGTAAGGGCCATAAAATGTCCCGCCGTGAGACTGTCAGCCGTGCAGTCGAATCCGATGTAGAAGGTCGCCTTGCCGGCGTTTATCATTTCGCTTATTTCTTTTTCATTCGTCACCTGAGCGATAAGTCCGCGGGCGACGAGTTCGTCGTATAATTGCATAAAAGAATTCCCCTGTCGTTTTTTACTTTATATTTCCGAATATTCCCCGGAAAATCGAACTGATTCTCGGACCGATCACCGAGTTCAGCGCGCTCGTCACGGCGCGTTTCGCCGCAGTTTTTGCGCTCACCGCCTTGCCGCCCGTAAGGGTGTTCACGATGCTCGTGCTGATCGATCTCCCGATCGAATTTGCCGCCGCTTTCCCGGCCTTCTCGGTCTTTTTCGTCAGCCCGGAGGAATATTTTTTCTCTTTTTCGAGTTCGGCGTTCGCCTTCTCGATAATTTCGTAAGCAGATTCCGGATCCGACGGCTCGCGGTATTTGGCCTCGAGCTCCGACTCCGCGACGACGGCGTCCAGTACCCCGGCGTCGCACGGTCCGATAAGACTC
This sequence comes from Clostridia bacterium, assembly GCA_017552165.1. Next base: position 1,700 of record JAFZCF010000094.1, on the reverse strand, counting down.
TGCGGCGGGAGGACGCACGCCTTCTTTGCGACTGACGGGATGCCTTTTTCGTCAAGGAACGAAACAAGCGCCTCGCCCGTGCCGAGATTGCTTATCGCCTCCGCCGTGTCGAACTCCGGATTTGCGCGGTATGAAGTCGCCGCCGCTCTCAGAGCCCTCTGCTCCTTCGGAGTGTATGCGTTCAGCCGGTGCTGTATCTTGTTCGAAAGCTGAGAGAGGACGGCATCCGGGACGTCGGACGGGGACTGCGAGATAAAATACACTCCCACGCCCTTTGAGCGGATGAGTTTGACTATCTGCGTGATCTTCTGCACGAGCGTCCGCGGTGCGTTCTCGAAAAGCACGTGCGCTTCGTCGAAGAAGAAAACGAGTTTCGGAATGTCCGGATCTCCCGTCTCCGGCAGTTTTTCGAACAGCTCGGTCATAAGCCACAGAAGGAATATCGCGTAAACGTTCGGACTTTGTATGAGTTTCGAGGACTCGAGGACGTTGATATATCCCCTGCCGTCTCCGTCTCTGACCATAAAATCGTTTATGTCGAGCTCGGGGAGTCCGAAGATCGCCTCGCCGCCCTCGTTTTCGAACTCGAGCAGGGCGCGCTGTATAGCACCGACGGAAACCGGCATTATGCTGCCGTAGGTCTTCTGGAACTCTTCCCTGTTTTCCGAAACGAACCTGAGCATGGCGTTCAGATCCCTGATATCGTAAAGGAGCAGCCCGTTTTCGTCGGCTATCCTGAAAACTATGTTCAGCACGCCGGTCTGGGCGTCGGTCAGGCCGAAAAGCCGCGACAGAAGCATCGGACCCATGCCGGAGACGGTCACGCGGACGGGATGTCCCGCCTCTCCGAAAATGTCCCAGAATCTCGTCGGATAGCCGCAATATCGGAAATCCTCTTTTATTCCGAAACGCCCGATGCGCTCGCGCATGTCGTCGCTGTCCGCACCGGGAACGCACGTCCCGGTGAGATCTCCCTTTACGTCGGAGAGAAAGACGGGAACGCCGAGATCGGAAAACGACTCCGCCATTACCTTTAGCGTCACCGTCTTGCCGGTGCCGGTCGCGCCTGTTATTATTCCGTGTCTGTTTGCCATTCGCGGGAAAAGAAAGAGCTCTTCATCGCCGCTTTTGGCTATATATATTTTACTTTTACCGTTTTTGAGCACGATTGCCTCCGAAACAACTATTCATTTTATTATATCACAAACGCAGCCCGCGGTCAAGCGGAAAAGAAAATGGGACGTCGCGAAGTCCTTTGCATTTCAAACAAAAACCCCGTGTTACCTAGCACGGGGCAAAATCTACTCAGTTCATAGCCTTAGAGGAAAGCATGTAATCAGTTATTCGTTTTTCCTCTTTTTCCATCTGTTCCACAAATAAATTAAAATCGTTTACTCGAGGAATATTGATTCCGTACTTTATTACGCATATATCATCCCCTCGCTCCTCTTTCTCAAAAGTTGTCCCTTTGTTTAACCACATTTCTTCAATTCTCTTCATTTCTTCATTCTCACCATAAGGATACAGATATAATCCTTTTTTGGCATCGAATCTAAGCAAATAGGCCAACAACTGCAAATAATCATCGCCATGAATATTTTTATTGGGCTTATATTTGGCGTCTGCAATAATTCGGTTATTTGGATTTTTCCCAATAAAATCAGGGAAAATCAGGCCGTTATTTCTGCCAAATAAATGCT
>JAFZCF010000093.1 GCA_017552165.1 Clostridia bacterium | reverse complement strand
CGCCGAGGTCGAAGACCATGATCTTCTGGTCGTGCTCCTTGTCCATTCCGTAAGCGAGCGCGGCGGCCGTCGGCTCGTTGATTATCCTCATGACCTCGAGGCCGGCGATCTTGCCGGCGTCCTTGGTCGCCTGACGCTGAGCGTCGGAGAAGTACGCGGGGACGGTGATGACGGCTTTGTTGACCTTCTGGCCGAGATACGCCTCGGCGTCCGCCTTGAGCTTCTGAAGGATCATCGCCGAGATCTCCTGCGGCGTGTATCTCTTGCCGTCTATTTCGACCTTGTAGTCGGAGCCCATGCGGCGCTTTATCGACATGACGGTCTTGTCGGGATTGGTTATCGCCTGACGCTTTGCGACCTGACCGACTATCCTTTCGCCGGTCTTTGTGAACGCGACGACGGAAGGCGTCGTGCGCGCGCCCTCGGGATTAGGTATGACGACGGGCTCGCCGCCCTCGTAAACTGCCACGCAAGAGTTTGTCGTGCCGAGATCGATTCCGATGATTTTTTCCATAATATATTACCTCCTGGTTACTGTGAATTTTCTTTTCAGTTCGCGGCCTTTACCATCGCATAGCGAAGGATCCTGTCGCCTTTTCTGTATCCCTTGAGAAGCACGTCGGCGACGACGTTCTCCCCGAGAGTTTCGTCCTCCGTGTGGAGGACCGCGTTGTGCAGATTCGGATCAAAGGGATCGCCCTTTTCTCCGAACTCCTCCACGCCGAGCTTTTTGAGTATCTCGCCGAACTTGTTGAGCGTCAGCGTGACGCCCTGCGAGAGCTTGCTGTCGTCAGCGTATGCCATTGCCATCTCGAGACTGTCCTTAACGGGCAGCAGGGCGGCGAGCACGTCGGCGCAGGCGTCGGTGTATATCCCCTCGCGCTCCTTCTGCGCGCGCTTTCTGAAATTGTCGTACTCCGCGAGCATACGGGTATATCTGTCGCTGAGCTCGTTCAGCGCGTCGACGGCCTTTTTCAGCGCGCCGTCGTCCGCCGGCTCGCCCTCGGCGGGAGCGTCTTCGCCGGCCGCCGCCTCCGGATTTTCGTTCTCCGGTTCGGGCGCGGTCTCCTCCGTCCCGGCGGCCTTTTTATCCTTATCTTTTTCCTTGTCTTTCATTCGTGTGTCTCCTGTGCGCTTGGTTCTATGATCCGTCGCCCAGTCCGGGCGCCGAGAGCAGATGCTCGAGGTTGTCAACGATGTAGTCGACCGTCGATATCGCCTTGGAATAGTCCATTCTCCTCGGTCCGAGGATGCCGATCGCGCCGACGACCTTGCCGTTCCTTCTTATCTTACGGAAGATTATCGACGAATCCTTCATCTCGGCGACGTCGCTTTCCGACCCGATTATGACCTGCGCCTCCTCGTCCCTGTCGTTAACGTCGTCGACGAGCTTGATGATGTCGCGCTTGTCCTCGAGGACCGAGAGAAGATCCTTGAACCGGCTTATGTCGGAATATTCGGGATATTCGAGAAGGTGATTGACTCCCGAGAGCCGGACCTCGCCGCCGCGCATGTCGTCGAGAAACTCGCATACGGCCTTGACAGCGACCTGGAGCAGCGAATCGTCATATCCGAAATCGCGTTCCATCTGCATGACGAGCGGCATCGTCACCTCTTCCGACGATTTTCCCGTGAGATTGTCGTTCAGTATCTTTTCGAGCTTTTCGATGATCTCGGGGGCGACGGGCTCGGCGAGCATGAACTGCTTCGTCTTGACCGCTCCGTTCGAGACCGCGATGAGCATTATCGAGCCGTCCGAGAGCGGAACGAGGCGGAAGCTGTCTATCCTGCCGCCGGCGTTCTGCGGCCTCACGGCGAGCGCCGAGTAGTTCGTGAGCGACGAGGCGAGCTTGGTCGCGGCGTCGAGGAGCTTGTCGAGCTCGGCGAGCCGCGTCTTTGCCAGCGCGTTCAGCCGCGCAAGCTCGACCGCCGACATGCGGTATTTCTGCATCAGACTGTCGACATAGAATCTGTATCCCGATTCGGACGGGACCCTGCCCGCCGAGGTGTGCGGCTGCTCGAGATATCCCATCTGTTCGAGCTCCGCCATTTCGTTTCTTATCGTCGCGGGTGAGAGGGAGATCATGTCGTTCCCCGTGAGGGTCTTCGACCCGACGGGACCGCCGCACCTGACGTGCGCCTCGATGATCGCCTTCAGTATGAGCTTTTTTCTCTCATTGAGACCCGAGCCGTCCATGTACCTCACCTCCTGATTTTTAGCACTCTGACCGTCGGAGTGCCAACCACGCATAATAATTTACCACGGAAGCGGCTTTTTGTCAATAGTTTTTTTGTAAAAAATTTATTTTTTTCTTCCGAGTGCCAGATTTCCGGGATGATTTTTTTCCGGCGGGGCTTGCATTGCCGGCGGTTTTGCGGTATAATATCCAAAACTCAAATGAGACCATACATGAACATCGTACTTTCCGGCACAGCGTCGACGAACTCCAACATCATGAGCTTCATAATGATAGGCGTCCTCGTCGTCATGATAGTGCTTTACTATGTGTTCCTCGTTCGCCCTCAGAAGAAAAAGGAACAGAAGATCGCTGAAATGAGAAACAACATCACGGTCGGCGACGAGATCGTCACGATCGGCGGGATCATCGGGACTGTCGTGATTTCAAGAGACGACAAGGTCATGATAGAGACCGGCAACGACAAATCCAAGCTGACGATCCTCCGCTCGTCCATAAAGGGACTTTACGGAGACGAAGAGACCGAAAAGCAGTAAAAAATCATCCGCGGCGTGTCGCACGGCACGCCCGGATTTTTTACGGAGAGACAAAGAGACCATGGATTATCGAGTTTTTGACTGTCACGTTCACGCCTGGAACGCCCGTCCGGATCCTGAGGCGCTCCTTTCGTCGATGGAGAGCGCCGGGGTTTACGGCGGATGCGTCCTCTCGGACTGCCCCCTCGAGTACGACCCCGAGGCCGGCGCGTCCTTCGAGGACAGGATGGACGGCCTCGCAAAATGGACGGAAGGCCGCGCCGACCGGCTGTTCCCTCTGCTCTGGATACACCCGGACGAGCCCCGGATAGCCGAAAAAATGACCGCCGCAGCCCGCGCCGGCGTTTTCGGCTTCAAGATCATCTGCAACAACTTTTACGTTTACGAGGAAAAATCGCTCTCCCTCATGCGGCTCGCCGCGGAGCTCGGCAAGCCCGTTCTGTTCCACACCGGGATACTCTGGGACGGGAGAGTCAGCTCGGACTACAACCGCCCGCTGAACTGGGAGGCGCTGCTCCCGATAAAGGGCCTGCGCTTCTGCCTCGCGCACTGCTCCTGGCCGTGGATCGACGAGTGCATAGCGCTTTACGGCAAGTTCCTCGCCGCCCGGCGCTCGGGCAGGGACACGGCGGAGATGTTCCTCGACGTCACCCCGGGCACGCCCGAGATATACCGCCGCGACCTCATGTCAAAGCTTTTCGGCATATACGACGTAGACGGCCACGTGATGTTCGGCACGGACTCCCCGGCCGGCGACTACCCGCGTGAATACGCCGCCGGGCTCATAAGATCGGACGGGGAGATCCTCGACGGCCTCGGCGTCGGAGAATCACGGCGCGAGGAGTTGTACCGCGGTGCGCTGATGAGATTTCTCGGCCTGGGATCCCACGCCGGAGGAGCATAAAAACACACTGTATCGGGGTCAGCCGGAACGTATTTTCCGGTTGACTTTCTTTCCGGGTTGCGGTATAATATCGGTTGATTTAAAAACGGACGGCACGTATATGTATTACGCTAATTATCACACTCACACACCGCGCTGCGGGCACGCCCAGGGAACCGAAAAGGAAATGGCCGAGGCCGCGCTCAAGACGGGTATCAGCATACTCGGTTTCGCCGATCACTCTCCCCAGGTCCTCGAAAACGGCGACGGAGGCATCTCCGGCATGAGGATGAAGGTCTGGGAGGTCCCGGGCTACGTCGACGCAGTCAGAAAGGTCGGCGAGGAGTATTCAGGCAGGCTCAAGGTCCTCTGCGGCTTCGAGGCGGAATATCTCCCCCATATTTTCGACGGCCTCTACGGCATCTGCCGTGACTTTGACGTCGACTATATGATAATGGGACAGCACTGTCTCCCCTACCCCGACGGGCTGACCTACGAGTTCGTGGGATTCGGAAAGCCGATCCACACTCTCCGTTCGTACGTAAGAACGGTGTCCGAAGGCCTCGAAACGGGATGCTTCAGCTATCTCGCGCACCCGGATATGTACCACGCCGACGGGATCGGCGATGACGAATACGACGCCGAGATGTCGTGCCTCTGCGAGACGGCGCGCGACCTCGACATACCGCTCGAGGTCAATCTCCTCGGCTACGTCACGAACCGACATTATCCGTCCGAAAGATTTTTCAGGATAGCCGGCAGGGTCGGCAACACCCTCGTCGTGGGGGTCGACGCCCATCAGCCGGAGATGTTCAACCGCGATTATATCGACCGCACCTGCGAGTTCGCGAGGTCGTTCGGGCTCAAAGTCACGGATGAGATAAACCTCCTCCACCCGTGGAAGGAAAAATGATCTGCACCACCCTCTGCTACATAGAGAACGGCGGAAAATATCTCATGCTCCACCGCTGTAAGCACAAGGACGGCGGAAAAGACGTCAACGACGGCAAGTGGATCGGCGTCGGCGGGCACGTCAACGACGGCGAATCCCCCGTTGAATGTGTGAAGCGCGAGATCCTCGAGGAGACCGGGCTCGAGATAGACCGGCCGCGTTTCCGCGGGGTCGTGACCTTCGTCCCCGACACCGCGCCCTCCGAGCTCATGTTCCTGTTTACGGCTGAGACGGACCGCACTGACGTGTCGGAATGCGACGAAGGGGTGCTCCGCTGGATACCGAAGGGCGAGATCGGATCGCTCGCCCTCTGGGAGGGTGACAGGATCTTTCTCGATTATCTGAAAAAGGAAGTCCCGCCGTTTCTGCTCAAACTGAATTACGTCGGGGACAAGCTCGTTTCTTATGAATCGGATGTCGGACAGTAAAGATAAGAAAGATAAGAAAAAAGACGGGGACGTGCGGCGTTTCGGCGACTGCGAGACCTGCATGTACTATTTTTACGACGAAGAATACGAGGACGACGTGTGCCACGCCGGGCTCGACGAGGACGAGATGAACTCGGCGATATTCTCCCGCCGCGGCTGCCCGTCCTACAGATATTACGACGAATACGTCTCTGTCAGGCACCAGAACTGACCACGGAGGCAATAAATGAAAGTTTCGGAAAAAAACAGGAAAATATGGTTCGCTGCGCTGATGGCGGCGGCCGGCGTCAACGTCGTCCTGTGGTCGCTCACCTGGCGGCTGGACTATGACGTGTCGCCCGGCGTCTTCGGCCGGGGGATACTCTCGGGATTTGCCGTCGCCTCCTGCATAGTATGCGTGATAATATCCCTCCTCCCCGCGTTTTTCAGCGGCAGGGGGAACGCCGAGGCAGGCGATTTCCTGACGGACACATCTCGGCGCGGCTCGGAGGCCGCGGCTCTTACGTCGTGCTTCATCATAGCCGCCTCCGTCCTCACGGTGCTGAAATCGTCCGACGGCGGGAACACGGTCGTCGCGCTGCTTGCGCTCGTCCTGTCCGTCCCCGCGGCGGTGTATTTCGCCTCGGTCTGCATCCTTAAAAATCAGGACGCGGCGATCATACGCGTCTGCGCGCCCTTCCCCCCGCTCTGGGGCATATTCGTGACGCTTTATCACTATCTTTCGACGGCCAGGGCGATAAACGACCCGATAAAGGTTGTATGCCAGTTCATCCCGATAGGCATAATGCTCTATATAACGGCGGAGATGAAAATGCGCCTGTCCGAGTGCACAAAGAGTTATTTCTTCACCACCCGCGCCGTGCTCGTCACCATCGGTAGCGTATCGCTGTCCCTCGTCATCGACGCGACGGTGACGGCGGTCTCCAACCTGATTTCGCAGCTCGGCGCGGACGTCACGCCCGGTATGCTTGTCTTCGCGGTGCGCCCGCATGAGCTCACTCTCGCGATAGCAGGCGTGGGCGCGGCGCTGTACGCGCTCGGCAGGAGAAGAGGGACCACGGACGAAACCCCCGCTGAGCCCGAAGAGCCCCTCCCCGAAGAGACCGTGAGCGAAGGCGAAAACGACGTGACCGAGATCACGGACGAAATCGATAATAACAACGAAATCAACGAAATCAACGAAAAAGATAACGGAGAGACGACATGAAACTATCAGTATTTGCAAACCTTTACGGTGACAAGACGCTCGCCGAGACGCTCGACGTCATGAAAAAGTTCGGCATCGACACGGTCGAGATCGGAGCCGGCGGATATCCCGGCAAAAACCAGTGCGACCCCGACGTCCTTCTGTCGGACAAGACCGAGTTTTACAAGTTCCGCGAGACCTTCAACACCTACGATATTGACATCTGCGCCCTCTCGGTGCACGGCAACCCCGTCCATCCCGACAAAGAGATCGCAAAATCCTTCGATCACGATTTCAGACAGGCGGTCCTGCTCGCCGAGATGCTCGAAATAGACACCGTCGTCGGCTTCTCCGGCTGTCCCGGAGACAGCGAGGGCTCGAAATATCCGAACTGGGTGACCTGCCCGTGGCCGGACGATTTCCTCACCATCCTCGACTGGCAGTGGAACGACGTGCTCCTTCCCTACTGGCGCGAGGCGTCGGACTTCGCCCTCGCCCACGGAGTGACAAAGATCGCCTTTGAGATGCACCCCGGCTTCTGCGTTTACAACCCCGAGACGGCGCTCCGCATCAGAAAAGAGATCGGCAAGGTCATAGGCGTCAATTTCGACCCGTCCCACCTCATCTGGCAGGGCATCGAGCCGGTAGCCGCCATCCGCGAGCTCGGCGATTCGATATACCATTTCCACGCGAAAGACACTAAGATCGACAAATACAACACCGCGAAGTTCGGCGTGCTCGACACCAAGCATTACGGCGACGAGCTCCACCGCTCGTGGATATTCCGCTCCTGCGGCTACGGCAATTCCGAAAGCTACTGGCGCGATATGGTCTCGGCTCTCCGCCTCGTCGGCTACGACAAGGTCATGTCGATAGAGCACGAGGACAGTCTCATGTCCCTCGACGAGGGGCTTAAAAAAGCCATCGATTTCCTCCGCGGCGTCATAATCGACGAGCCCAAACCCGGCTCGATGAGCTGGGCCTGAAAGGAAACGGCGTTTTCAATCATATTCCCATAGGAGCGGTTCCTGACATGAAAAAGAAAAATCTCGCGATAATCGGTTACGGCGGCATGGGCGGCTGGCACGCAATAATGGCAAGGCAGAGCGACGTAGTCAATCTCCGCGGCGTATACGATATAAATCCCGATCAGTACAACGTCCGTCCCCTTTCTCCCGGCGAGATCGCCTACCCCTCGCTTGAAGCGGTACTGAACGACCCGGAGGTCGATCTCGTCACGATAGCCGTCCCGAACGACTGTCACAAAGACATAACGATAAAGGCCCTCGAGCACGGCAAGGCGGTAATATGCGAAAAGCCCGTGGCCCTCAACTCGGAGGAGCTCGACGAGATGGTCGCCGCGTCCGAGAGGACGGGCTCGCTCTTCACGGTCCACCAGAACAGGCGCTGGGACACCGACATCCTCGCGATCAAGGACCTCGTAAAGGACGGCACCATCGGAAATATCATTTCCGTCGAATCGAGAGTGCACGGCAGCCGCGGCATCCCCGGCGACTGGCGCCAGGAAAAGGCGCACGGCGGCGGCATGGTGCTCGACTGGGGCGTTCATCTGATAGATCAGGCGCTCTTCACCTTTCCCGGGAACGTGACCTCGATCTACGCCCGCATGGACCACATCAGGAACAAGGAAGTCGACGACGGCTGTCACATTGTCATGACCTTTGAGAGCGGCGTCGTCTACACCGTCGAGGTCGGCACCTGCAACTACATAACCCTCCCGAGGTTCTACGTGAGGGGCGAAAACGGTACGGCCGTTATAAGGGAATGGAACGAACCGATGGAGGTGACCGTCATGCGGCTCGAAGAGGAGCACGACGCGACGCCCATCAGGGCCCAGACGGGCATAACAAAGACTATGGCCCCGAGGACGAAGGAGACCATTGAGAATCTCGTTATCCCGATGCCGGAGTCCGACGTTCACGATTTCTACCGCAACGTCTGCCGGGCGATTGACGGTCTCGAGCCGCAGCTCATCACCCATCCGCAGCTCCGCCGCGTGATGAAGATAATGGAGACGTCATTTGAGTCAGCCGAAAGGAACGAGGTCATCCACGGCGTATTCTGACGCCCGTCAGACCCTGCCGGAAAAAGATACGAACACACGCAGCCCCGCCCGGCGGGGCTGCGGTTTTTATCCCCGGTCTCCGCAAAAATGAAAGAACGGGCGGCCGCGCGCGGGGCGGCAAAAAAGCGAATGAAGAAATGAACGAAAAGTAAAAAAAACCGCTTGACATTCACCAATTGCCGTGGTATAATTGCTATTTGAGAAATGTTCGTTTCTCCTTACCGCCGCAAAACAGTCGGCGGCGGTCTTATGTCCATAAGGAGGTGTAAAAATGGAAAGAAGAATCGCATCGTACGAGACCATGTTCATCGTGGATCTGTCTGAGGGAGACGACGCAGTAAAGGCAGTCGTCGAGAAGTTCACTTCTCTCATATCCGAAAACGGCACGATCAAAGAGGTCAAGGAGTGGGGCAAACGCCGCCTCGCCTACCCGATCAACGACCTGAACGAGGGTTACTACGTACTCGTCGAGTTCGACGCTCCGACGTCGTTCCCGGCAGAGCTTGAGCGTATATACGGCATAACCGAAGGCATTATGCGCTCGATAGTCATAGCAAAGGAGGCCTGACCCGTGGCAAACTTTAACCTTAACCGTGTTATACTCGGGGGCAGACTGACCTCAGACGTTGAACTTAGGACCACGCCGAACGGCGTCTCGGTCTGCAGCTTCACGATCGCCGTGAACCGCAGATTCCAGAGCCGCGACAGCCAGGACGGCGGATCTGCCGCCGATTTCATCAACTGCGTCGCATGGCGTCAGCAGGCGGAGTTCATCACGAAGTATTTTCACAAAGGCAGCTCGATCTGCGTAGAGGGCGCTATTCAGACCCGCTCGTGGACCGACAACAACAACCAGAAGCGCTACGCGACCGACGTAGTCGTTGATTCCGCGATGTTCGTCGACTCAAAGTCCGAGAGCGGAGCACGTCCGTCGCAGGATCAGGGCGCTTCCGACAGGCAGCCGGATTTCTCGGCTCCTGCCGACCTTTCGTTCGACACTCTGTCGGGCGAATCGGATCTCCCGTTCTAAGGAGATATCAATACAGGAGGATAAGCATCAATGGATACAGTTGAAAACGAAGTTGTCGCCGAGACCGTCGAGGCCGCAGAGGTCGTCGAGGAAGCAGTCGAGGCCGCCGCAGAGGCCGAGGTCGCCGCTACCGAAGAGGAAGCCGCTCCCGCAGCCGACGGCGAAAACAAAGCTCCCGCTGAAAAGAAGCCCGCTGCCCGCCAGCAGAAAAGACGCAGAAAGGTCTGCATCTTCTGCGTTGACAAGATCGATCATATCGATTACAAGGACATCGGCAGACTCAGAAAGTGCATAAGCGAGAGATCGAAGATACTTCCGAGAAGAGCGAGCGGCACCTGCACAATGCATCAGCGCCAGCTCACCGTCGCCGTTAAGAGAGCCCGCCACATGGCGCTGCTCCCCTTCCTCAGCGACTGACAATGATTCAAACCGGCCTACACGGCCGGTTTTTTGTTTTATCTCTCGACAAAAAACGGGAAATCTGGTATAATTATCGCGGTTATACGGCCGCGCCTTTTCTGCGGTTTTCGCTCACCTTGAAACGGCGCCGGGAAGGCCGTATTTCCCCTAAAACGAAGCAATAAAATGAGATTTGGCGGATTAGCGGACAATGAACAGCAGCGGCAAAAACGATATAAGATTTGATCCCTCGGGATTCGCGGTCCTCGCGGATTTCGTCCCGAACGTAATACAGGAGATCCGCTATTACTCAACGTATAATTTCGTCGGCGAAAGGATCGACGGATACGAGGAGCCGTGTGCTCTGCTCACAAAAGAGGCCGCGAGATCGCTGAAGGCCGCCGCCGGCGAGGCCGCGGTGCTCGGCTACCGTCTAAAGATCTTCGACGCGTACCGCCCGGTATGCGCCGTCAGGCATTTTATTTTATGGGGAATAGAAGACCAGGATATACGAATGAAGCCGTATTTCTATCCCGAGCTCGAAAAGCAGGAGCTGTTTTCAAAAGGGTATATAGCAAAGCAGTCCAGCCACAGCCGCGGGAGCGCCGTCGATCTGACGCTTTTTGATATGGCGTCGGGCAAAGAGCTCGACATGGGCGGCCCCTTCGATCTGTTCAGCGAGATATCCCACCCGGATTACAGAGGCATAACCGACGAACAGTTTGAAAACCGCATGACGCTCCGCAGCATTATGACGAGAAACGGGTTCGCGCCCATAAGCTGCGAATGGTGGCATTTCCGCCTGAATGACGAACCGTATCCCGACACGTATTTCGAGTTCCCTGTGTCATCCGGATATCTCAGAAAATGACGGCAATACCGTTTTTTAATAATTGATTCAAAAGGAGAAAGGCGTACAATGAAAGCGACGTCTTAAAAATGATTATATTTGTCTCCGCAATCGCTGTTTTATGCGGTTGTTAGAGCAATAATACCAATATCTCCTTCATCGATACGTCTATGCGAACGCAGATCACGCTGTCGTGATTACCGATGACACGTCTGTGCTTGATGAATCTGATATCGATATGTCATACGGCAATAACATTTGTCCGTTTATCAAGAGGTTTTTGAAAAAAGCTGCTCTCAAATGAAAACCTTTCGATGCTTTCCTCTAAATGTCGCTAAAAAAATTTACAAAACATATTGACAACGCTTTTTTTTGCTATAATTAGCATATCATATATGAAAGTGAGGTGGATAAAATACAAACGTTGATAAAATCATCGGCATAATTTATCGCCTTTGATTTTGTCAAAGGAACCAGTACATATTAAAAAAAGAAAAGAGGAAACAAAAAATGAACGAAAAACTCGAAAAAGAAATCATCAGTATCCAAATCAGCAAATATCTCACCAATGATATTGCAAAAAAGATTGCCTTGGGTCAATGGCATTCTAAAGCCCCAGAATGGGTTAATCGCATTCGACACTTTATTTTTTCCGATGACTATTTTTATGATTGCTTTAGCGTTGTGGCTGGTGACCAAAATGACAATGTGGTCGGAAGACTATACTGCGTACAGAATGGACAAGACAAAGCGCTATGGGATTACGGTGATTTATTTGTTGCAAAAGAGTATCGAAGAATGGGCATAGCAAGCAGTATGATAAAAGCGGCAATTAATCATCTGCTTGAGCTGAATGCAAAAATTCTTCGCTGCTATGTGGATCCGGATAATTACGCAAGCATCTCACTTCAAAAATCGATGGGCTTTTGCGAGAAGGCATATGAACCGTTCAATGAACTGATTAACGACGGGGACTTAATGTTTGAAATTGAACTTAAAGACAACATTAATGTTATTCCCGCCACGGCAGATGAAGTTCAATTTGTTGCTATGATCCATACGCAAAAAAATGAAAATGCTCTTCACGTAGGAGACATATCTTTTGATGATTTTAAAACGATGCTTTCGTCTGAAAACATTGATGAGCAAAACTTTCTTGTCTGTCGCGGATGTATGCCGGTTACGTGGTTAAAGATAAGTGGATTGCTCGGGAATAATACTGCCTGGATCAGTATGCTTGTTGTAAATGATAAGTATCACCATCAAGGACTTGGTACATTTGCTGTTAATTTCGCAGAAAAATACGTGGTCGAGAGGGG
>JAFZCF010000092.1 GCA_017552165.1 Clostridia bacterium | reverse complement strand
TTGACACCCGCCGGCAGGTCTGCTATACTACTTTAAAGGTTTTTAACATTCGGAGGCATTATGATAATAAGACCCAGGCGTGGGAAGGCGTTTTGCCTTCCCGAAAAATGGACTTTGTCATTTGACGGAGATTTTGAGATAACCGACGGCGACGGTAACGTTTTTGCTTCCGCGTTTTTCGGCGACGGGGTCGCCGTCTCGGCGCGTTTTCCTTATACCAGCCCATTCGGCGGTCTCAGACATGTGGATTATCTGACTCTGAGTTCCGAACGAAAGGGGAAAATGAGTCTCTGCTTCGGCGGTGCGCGGCTCGCGCTTTATGCGGGCGACGAACTTCGCGACGAGGAGTGGCCGGTCGGGAAACCTCCATCACGGATCTTTCTGAAAAACGGCTCGGTCGGGATCATATCGGGCTGCGAGCTCGACGAAGAGCACGTGAAGAATGGAGACGAGCGGATTTTTTCCGACGTATCGTTGTTTCGCCCCGAAGGGACGGATTCCTCATGCGGAGACTGTATGCCGTTCAACGATCCGAGGAACGGCAGATACCGTCTGTTCTTTCTCTACGACAGACGGCATCACGGGAGCAAATACGGTCTGGGAGCCCATCAGTGGGCGCAGATATCGACCTCCGACGGCGTGACCTGGCAAACCGAGCCTATGGCGATCGGCATCACCAAGCAGTGGGAGGGTTCGATATGCACGGGGTCAGTCATAGAGCACGACGGGATATATTATGCCTATTACGCCGTCAGGATGTGTGACGGGACTCCTGCAAAGCTGACGTGCGCGCGCAGTACCGATTGTCGCCATTTTGAAAAAAGCGGCAGATATTTTTCGCTTACCGCACCGTATGAGCCGGTATCGGCGCGCGACCCGAAGCTGTTCCGTACCGATGACGGAATTTTCCATATGCTCGTAACGACCTCGGTCGGAGAGACGGGCGCGCTTGCTCATCTCGTTTCGACCGATCTCGAGACATGGGAGCAGAAGGAGCCCTTTATTCTGGCAGGCAGGGACGTCGATCAGCCGGAATGCTCCGACTGGTTCCGTATCGGGAATATATATTATCTCGTTTTCAGTCTTGGCGGAACGGCAAGATACAGGTTTTCCGACAACCCGACCGGGCCGTGGACCGAGCCGGAGGACGGCGATGTGATAGTTGACCGCACCTTCAGGGTGCCTAAGGCTGCGCTCCTTTGCGGGAAGACGGTGTTTTCGGGATTCGTGGTCGACCCGGGATACGGCTACGGCGGGCACATAGAGCTTTACGAGGCAAAACAACATCCCGACGGGACGCTCGGATTTTCAAGGTACGAAAAATGAGAAAAATTATCTGCGCGGCGCTCTATTCCGTTGACAGACGGGAAAATCATACCGACTCCGGGGTTTTCAGCTTGAGGACGAGTTTTTTCACCTCGCTCGGCCGTCCGTCCGGGTGATATCCCGGGGCGTGAGCGTCCACAGGGGTAAAGACCGCGAAATATCCGGGCTTAAGGACCACGCAGCCGGTGACGGCGCGGGCGGCGCCGAACAGAACGTCGGTTTCTTCCGCATACTCTTTCGTGACGGTCAGGTCCGAAAGGCCTGCGAAATATATCGTCTCGGCGCCCGAGGCGAGGATCATGACGTCGGTGTTTATCCTGTGCGCCTCAAAACAAAGCTGATCCGGCGCCGGCCGCGTTTCGAACTCTCCGAAATTGAGTTTCGAGCCGCCGCCGAGCTGAACGGATTCTTTCCCTGCAAAGACCTCCGCCGCCGGTATCGCGGCGGCCGCGGCGACCGCTTTTCCGATACCGGGGAGGGCCGCCTCGTATCTCCCCGCGTTTTCGATCCTGTCAAATATCATGGTCACACCCCGTTGATTCTTATGTGACGGTATTATATCACCCGCGGCGTTTTATTGCAAGCCTCCGGCGTCCGTTTATCATTGTTTTTCTTGACATAATCTGCGGAGGGTGATATAATTGTCATACCGAGCGCGGGGTCTTAACAGTCGTGCCGCGCGGCGCATCATTTTTATTTTCAAGGAACAACCGATGCTAAAAAGTTTTTTAGGCGGGGTGCATCCCCGTGCGAAAAAAGAGCTCGCCTCGGGCTCTCCGATACGCTCGCTGTATCCCGGGGGAGATTTTATTTTTCTGACCAATCAGCACATCGGCGCGCCCGCCGTGCCGTGCGTCAAGGTCGGGGACAGAGTGCTCGTCGGGCAGACCCTCTGCGAGGCGGGCGGCTTTGTATCCGCCGATATCCTGAGCTCCGTTTCGGGCACCGTCAAGGAGATCGGCCCCCATATCTGCCAGAACGGTGAGAGCGCGACCGCCGTCGTCGTGACGAGCGACGGCGAGTTCGAGAAGGTCCCGGGCTGGGGCGAAAAACGGGACTGGGAATCCATGACGACCGAGGAGACAGTCGCCGCCGTGAGAAAGGCGGGAATCGTCGGTATGGGAGGCGCCGGATTCCCGACCGCCGTCAAGCTCACGCCGAAGGATCCGTCAAAAATAGATTACGTTATCTGCAACGGCTCGGAGTGCGAGCCGTATATAACCTGCGACCACCGGCTGATGCTCGAAAAGCCCGAGCGCGCCGTCCTCGGAATGAGGATAGTCATGCGGATGTTCCCGGGGTCGAAGGGCGTTTTCGGCATAGAAAACAACAAGAAGGACGGCATCGCCTCGGTCAGGGCGGCCGCCGCGCAGTACGGCGATATTTCGGTCGTCGCTCTGAGAGAAAAATATCCGCAGGGCGGGGAACGGGTGATAATCCACTCCCTCACGGGCAGAAAGGTCAACTCGGGAATGCTCCCCGCCGACGCGGGATGTCTCGTATTCAATTTCTCCACCCTCTGCGCCATAGCCGACGCCGTGTGCGACGGGATCCCGCTCGTGAGGCGGGTTGTTACCGTGTCCGGCGAGGCGATAAACGAGCCCTCGAACTTCGACGCCCCGATAGGGATGAGCGCCGAGGACATCATCGCGGCCGCGGGAGGATACAAGGCCGAGCCGTCGAAGATCATTTTCGGCGGGCCGATGATGGGCGCCGCGGTATACAGACTCGACATCCCGGTCACAAAGACCACGTCGTGCATCCTCGCGATTTCCGAGGACGAAACGACGCAGTATTCGCCGATGGAGTGCATAAGATGCGGCAAATGCCTGACGACCTGCCCCGAGCGGCTCATGCCTATCAAGCTCAAGAACGCCGCCGACGAGGGAGAGTACGGGGAGTTTGAAAAGCTTCACGGTATGGAATGCATCGGCTGCGGCTGCTGCACCTATATCTGCCCGGCAAAGCGCCGTATATCTCAGTCGATAGCCATAGCCAAGCGGCAGATCATCATAGAGAGGAAGGCGGGACGAAAGAAATGAAACTTCTCAACGTGTCAATTTCCCCGCACGTCCGTTCGAGGGAGACGACGCGGAGCATAATGCTCGATGTCATAATCGCCCTGATTCCTCCGCTCGGCGTCGGAGTATGGGTGTTCGGATGGCGCGCGCTCCTCGTCATCGCGATAAGCGTCGCGTCCTGCGTGCTCACCGAGTTCGTATACGAAAAACTCATGAAGCTCCCCGTCACGATCGGGGACCTCAGCGCCGTCGTCACCGGGCTGATCCTCGCCGTGAATCTCTATTCCACGGCGCCCTGGTGGATACCGCTCATCGGCGGCATATTCGCGATACTCATCGTCAAGATGCTCTTCGGCGGGATCGGGACGAACTTTATGAACCCGGCGCTCGCCGCGAGGTGCTTCCTGCTTATCTCTTTCCCGGGGATAATGACGAATTACCCGGTTCTCCGCGACGCCGTGTCGAGCGCAACGCCGCTCGCGCTCGCAAAGGCCGGCGAGACAGTCGATCTGATCTCCATGCTGACCGGCACCCACTCGGGGGCCATAGGCGAGACCTCGGCGATAGCGATCCTCATCGGCGCGCTGTATATGTTCATCC
Organism: Clostridia bacterium; assembly: GCA_017552165.1. The sequence continues at coordinate 6,293 of JAFZCF010000092.1, read as the reverse complement.
GCAGGACGATAAGTCCCCGCGGGCCCCTCACGATCATGGCGTCCACGATGGCCTTCGTGGCGCTCTTCAGCTGGATGAACGGCATCCCGATCACCTGGAACTATCTCGCTGTCAACGCCCTCGGCGGCGGACTGCTCGCCGGCGCGGTGTTCATGGCTTCGGACTACGCGACGACCCCCGTCACCTTCTGGGGGCAGATACTTTTCGGGGTGTGCGTCGGACTCCTGACGTCGTTTATGCGGGTATTCTGCGGGGCGACGGAGGGCGTGTCCTACGCGATAATCCTTTCGAATCTCATGACGCCGTTTATTGAAAAATGGACGTATCCGCGTCCCTTCGGAGTAAAAAGCGCGAGGAAAAAAGCAAATGAGTAAAAAGATCATCAAAGATACCCTCGTGCTCGTCGCAATAGTCCTCATCGCCGCCGTGTGCCTCTCGCTCGTTTACGAGACGACGAAGGACAGGATAGCCGAGGCGGAGGCCGAGGAACGGCTCGAATCATTCCGCAAGGTGTTTGAGGGCGCCGCGGATTTTGAGGACAGGGAATTCGAATATCCCGCGTCCGACGACGGGATAACCGTCACCGACGCGCTTTACGTCAAGGATAAAGACGGCAACAACGCCGGATGCGTCGTTTCGGTGACCAATCCGAACGGCTACGGCGGAGACATAGTCATGTCGCTCGGCTTTGATACCGACGGTAGGATCACGGGTATGACGGTCACCTCCATGAGCGAGACCGCCGGGCTCGGGGCAAAATGTCAGGACGGGGAATGGCAGGCGCAGTTTGCCGGTCTCTCATCCTTCCCGATTATTTATACGAAGAACTCAAAAACCGCCCCGAACGAGATAGACGCCCTCTCGGGCGCCACGGTCACGACAAAGGCGATAACGAATTCCGTCAATTACGCGGCGGATTTCGTCCGCTCGGTATTCGGATACGGAGGACAGTGAAATGAAGACGGTATTTGAAAGACTGTACAACGGTCTGATCAAGGAAAACCCGACGTTTGTCCTCATGCTCGGTATGTGCCCGACGCTCGCCGTGACCACGTCGGCGATAAACGGGATAGGCATGGGCCTCTCCACCTGTCTCGTCCTCATGATGTCGAACCTCATGATCTCGCTTCTGAGGAAAGTCATACCGGACAGGGTCAGGATGCCGGCGTATATCGTCATCGTCGCGTCGTTCGTGACCGTCGTCGACCTGCTTATGCAGGCGTACGTGAGGGGGCTTTACGCCTCGCTCGGGCTTTATATCCCGCTGATTGTCGTCAACTGCATAATTCTCGGCAGGGCGGAGAGCTACGCCTCCAAAAATCCGCCGGTCGCGTCGCTTTTCGACGGGCTCGGCATGGGTCTCGGCTTCACCGTCGCGCTGACGATAATTGGCGCGGTGAGAGAGCTTTTCGGCACGGGGACAGTCTTCGGGCTGAAAATAATGCCTTCGTTCTACGAGCCGGTATCGATACTCGTCATGGCGCCGGGCGCCTTCTTCGTGCTGGCGGTGATAACCGCGCTCCAGAACAAGCTCAAGGCGCCGTCGGCGACGAACGTTCCGGAGAACCACAGATGCGCCGGAGAATGCGCCTCCTGCGGAGACAAGGGCTGCATGATATTCAGAAAGGTGTCGGAGGAGAACTCGGAGGAGGGTGAGACGAAATGAACAGCGTATTTGCCGGAATCGTTATAAAGATACTCTCCGCGGCGCTCGTCAACAACGTGGTGCTCAGCCGCTTCCTCGGGCTCTGCCCCTTCCTCGGGGTGTCAAAAAAGACCTCGACCGCCGTCGGGATGGGCTCAGCCGTCACCGTCGTCGTCGCGATATCGTCGGCCGTGACGTTTGTGATCAACAGATTCATCCTCATCCCGCTCGATCTCGTTTACCTCCGCACAATCGTCTATATTCTCATAATCGCTGCGCTCGTGCAGTCTGTCGAGATAATTCTCAAAAAGAAAATACCGTCGCTTTACAACGCGCTCGGCGTTTATCTCCCGCTCATAACGACGAACTGCGCCGTGCTCGGCGTTTCCATCGACAACGCGCAGAAAAATCTCTCGTTCGGAGACTCTATGCTCTATTCCGTCGGCACGGCGGTCGGATTCTTCATCGCGATCGTCCTGATGGCGGGCATAAGGGAGAAGATAGAATACAGCAACGTCCCCAAGGCGTTCAAGGGTACGCCGATAGTCCTGATAATCGCGGGGCTGATGGCGATCGCCTTCTACGGCTTTGCCGGAGCGCTTTAAGGAGGCCGACATGCTTGTACCGATTCTCATAGCGTCCGGCGTCGTCGTCGGGGTCGGACTTATCATCGGAGTTGTCCTCGGCATCCTCGGAGAGAAATTCAAGGTCGCCGTGAACGAAAAACAGGAAAAGATACGCGAGTGTCTCGCGGGCTCGAACTGCGGCGGATGCGGCTACACCGGCTGCGACGCATACGCGAGGGCCGTCGCGTGCGAAGGTGAAAACCCCTCGCTCTGCGTAGCCGCCGACACGGCGAAAATGAGCGAGATCCTCGGCCTGAACGTCAGCGAGACGGAAAAAAGGGTCGCCTTCGTCTGCTGCTCCGGCACTTGTCTCAAGACCAATTCAAGTTATAACTACCGCGACAGCGAGGAGTGCCGTATCGCCTATCTCGCTCCGGGACACGGCGCAAAGACCTGTCCCTACGGCTGCTGCGGCTTCGGCACCTGCGCAAAGGTCTGCCCCTTCGACGCGATAAGGATAGTCGACGGGCTCGCCGTCGTTGACGAGACGAAATGCAAGGCGTGCGGGAAGTGCACTGAGGTCTGCCCCAACAAGCTGATCCACATAATCCCGTACAAGGCGAAATACGTCGTCCGCTGCTCGTCTCACAGCAAGGGCAAGGACGTCCGCGCCGCCTGTACCGTCGGGTGTATCGGCTGCGGCCTCTGCACGAGGGTATGCCCGGTCGGCGCGATCAGTCTCGACAACAATCTCGCGGTAATCGATCAGGAAAAATGCATCGGCTGCGGCGCGTGCGCCGCGAAATGCCCCGCAAAGGTCATCGTCGAACGCTGAAATGGCAAACCGCCCGCAATACCACAAAAGAATATCCCTTGTTCTTTTGGCCGTTATCATACTGACGGCCTTTTCTTCATGCGGCACGCCGGCGCGGCTCTCGGCAACGTACACCGATACGTTCGATACCGTGACGAGTTTTACAATGTATACCAATAAAGGGACAGATTTTTCTGCCGCGTCGGCCGCCGTTCACGCCGAGCTTGTGAGGCTTGACGGTATATTCGACATGTATGACGAAAAATCCGCGGTTTATCAGCTCAACGAAACGGGTGAGGTCGCGTATGATCCCGATCTTGCCGCCGTCCTTGAGCTCGCTTCCGGGTTTTACGAAAAAACCGGCGGCAAGCTTGACGTGACGCTCGGCAGAGTGTTTCTTATCTGGCACGATTTCAGGGAAGGCGAGGGCGGCGTCCCGGAATATGGGGAGCTGCTCGAGGCCTCGGCCGGCGCGGGATCAGACTGTTACGTCATCGAAAACGACAGGATAAAGCTGAAAAGCGGCGTAAAGCTGGATCTCGGCGCCGTGGCAAAGGGGTACGCCGCGAAAAAAGCCGCCGAAGCGGCAGAGGAAATCGTCGGCGGGGATGCTTTCGGCAATTTCATTCTGAACGTCGGCGGGAGCGTCACGGCGTACGGTACGAAAGCCCACGGGGACGCCTGGAGGGTCGGGATAGAAAATCCCGAGGGCGGCGTTTTCACGACGCTTTCCGTGAGCGATATTTCGGTAGTCACAAGCGGAGATTACCAAAGATACCGCGAGCTCGACGGCGTAAGATATCATCACATTATTGATCCGGATACGCTTATGCCTGCCGGCCGGTTCCGCTCGGTAACTGTGGTCCATTCCGATCCGTTTGTTGCCGACGCTCTCTCGACCTCGCTTTTCTGTATGAGTAAAGAAGACGGCGAGGCCCTGGCGTCGCTTTACGGGGCGGAGGTCCTGTGGATATACTCCGACATGACGGCGGCGAGGACGCCGGGATTTTCTGAATATGAAAAATAAAAAAATACGCAACGACGTTATTCTTATCGGGATAATTCTTGTAATATCGCTTGCCGCCGCGGCCGTCACGGCGGCAGTGCATTTGCAAAAAAACAGCGGATATGCCGCGGAGATAACGGTCAACGGAAAGCTTTTCGGCACCTACCCTTTGAGCGGCGACGGCGAGATCGACGTTGACGGCTTGCTGACCGTCGTGATTCGTGACGGTCAAGTGAGCGTTACCGGCTCGAACTGCAGGAATCATTTGTGCGAAAAGCATTCTCCGGTCTCGCTTTCCGGTTCGACCATCGTCTGTCTGCCGCAGGGCGTCGTTATACGCATAACGGGCGACGGGGAGGTGGACGCGCTGATATGAGCAAAACGAAAAAAGCCGCGGCGCTCGGCGTTTTTACCGCCCTGGCGCTCGCGCTCTCATATCTCGAATTCATCCTCCCGATGAGCTTTATCCCGCTTCCGGGGTTCAAGCCCGGGCTCGCGAACGTCGCCGTCATGGCCGCGCTGTATCTTTTCGGCCTGCCTGAGGCGGCGCTCGTCTCGGCGCTCAGGACTGTGCTGTCGCTTTTTATGTTTTCGAATATCAACGCGTTTCTGTACAGTCTCGCCGGCGCCGCGCTGAGTCTCACCGTCATGTATCTGATGAAAAAGGCGGGAATCTTTTCGGAGATCGGCGTCAGCGTGACGGGCGCGGTGTTCCACAATCTCGGCCAGACGGCCGTCGCGTGCGCCGTCCTGCGCTCATCGGGGATATGGCTGTATTTTCCTCTGCTCGTAATCGCCGGCGCCGTGACGGGCGTCATTAACGGGCTTATCGTAAAACTGTCGCTGAGGGCGCTCAGCAAGAGCTTCTTTCGGCCCGCGGACGGGGAAGAGGACAAGAAATAAAACGTCGAGGAGATACCGTTATGAACGTAAAACGCCTTGCGGCCGCTGCTTTGCTTCTGACTTTAATAGCCGTATTTTTCTCCTGCCGGAGTGATACGCATCGGGACGACGGGATCTCAGCCCTGACGGGTGACAGCGACAGGGCGGCGCCCGTCACCGGCGAAACCGAAATGACAACGGCGGCGCATACGGCGGAAACAACATGCGATCCCGTCACGACGGCCGAGGAGACCGAACAGGTTTTGGAATTGCTCCCGTTTCTGAAGGATCCCTGCTTTAAGCGGGGAGTCAGCTATACCCGACTGGACGTCGCGCTCCCCGCGGGACGGCTGAGCTACAGTCTCGGGAGTCCAAGTTGGCTGTATACGCAGGAACAGAGCAGGTACGACATTTCAAAGGGATCGTATTCAAGCCCCGAAACGGGCGTTCACGTCTATGAGGACGCCTCTAAATATCTTTATCTCGATACCAACACCGGGATGTTTCGCATGGGCATAAAAGGCTCTAAGGAATACGACCATCCCCGGAGATGGGATGAGCGCTGGACAGGCGCGCTCATCACCCCGACGGTCGTCGACAAGATCTTTGTCAGGGATTTTGCCGCGCTCAGCGTGACGCTGGACTTTGTGCTTGACGAAGTGACAAACCATATGAACAGCGCGGAATTCAACAGAGATCTTCACTCTGCCCAGTGGAACTACTATCTGTTCGTTCAGGACAGCACGAGCACTTCGTGGTTTATGGTCGGGCTGCCGCTCTACGACTACCGCGGGACGGGCGAGACGGAATATATCTCGATCGATCCCGGCACAGGCGGCACGTTCGTCTATATTCCAACGTATGATGCCGCTTTCGGCGACGCGCGCGCCGAGATAGGCCGGCGCTTTACCCAGACCGCCGATCTTTTGCCTTTTATAGATATTGCTTTTGATATAGCCAGGGAAAAAGGTTTCCTGACTGGATGCGATCTCGATAATTTCTTTATCTCGGGTTGTAATCTCGGCTGGGAAATTCCCGGCATCTTTGACTGCATGGCCACCGTCTATGAATTCAGCATGTCCTACGCTTTGAAATAGGATACCCGATTCGAGGGTAAGGAAATTAAATAAAAACGTCAAAAAAACCGGTCGGGCAGGGAACCCGACCGGATTTTATATATTTGGAGGCGACATCCGGATTCGGACCGGAGAATAACGGTTTTGCAGACCGTGGCCTTACCACTTGGCTATGTCGCCTAATATAAACGCTCCCGAGATATCCCAGGGGAGCGTTCTGGAGCGGATTACGGGGCTCGAACCCGCCACCTCCACCTTGGCAAGGTGGCGCTCTACCAAATGAGCTAAATCCGCATATGGTGCC
>JAFZCF010000006.1 GCA_017552165.1 Clostridia bacterium | reverse complement strand
ATATCCGATAGCCAAAATATCGACGAGGATAGCCCTGGGATACCGTCTTAACGAGATCAAAAACGAGGTCACTGGTAAGACCTGCGCGTGCTTCGAGCCGGCGCTCGATTACGTCGTCGTGAAGCTTCCCAAATGGTCGTTCGAAAAGTTCGAGGGGGCGAGCCGCCGCCTCGGGACGCAGATGAAGGCGACCGGCGAGGTCATGTCGATTTCGACGTCCTTCGAGTCGGCCATGATGAAGGCGGTGCGCGGTGCGGAACTAAAAACCGAAACGCTGAATCTCCCGTATCAGAGGAGCGAGGATATCATCCCGCGTCTCCGCTCGGCGGACGACCGGCGTATCTTCACGGTATTCGAGGCGCTGAAAAAAGGTGTTTCTCCGGACGAAATATTCGAAATAACGAAAATCGACAGATTTTTCCTTTACAAGCTTAGAAATCTCGCGGATTTCGAAAACCGTATCGCCGGAAAACAGCCGGACGAAAACGATTATTCGGAGGCAAAGCGACTCGGCTACACCGACAGGGCGCTCGAGGAGATAAGCGGGCACGGCGTCGCCGGGCTTCACCGCGACGCGGTATACAGGATAGTCGACACCTGCGCGGCTGAGTTCTCCGCCGAAACTCCGTATTTTTATTCGACGTACGACGAGAGGTGCGAGTCCCGTTCTTTCCGCAAAAGCGGCAGGCCGGTCATAATCGTGCTCGGCTCGGGACCGATACGCATCGGGCAGGGTATAGAGTTCGACTATTCCTCCGTTCATTGCGTCATGACTCTCCGTTCGCTCGGATACGACGTCGTTATCATAAACAACAACCCGGAAACGGTCTCGACCGACTACGACACCGCTGACCGGCTCTATTTCGAGCCCCTCACGCCGGAGGACGTCATGAACGTCATCAAGGCGGAAAATCCCGTCGGCGTGGTCGTCGCCTTCGGCGGCCAGACGTCGATAAAACTCACGAAATATCTCTCGGAAAACGGCGTCCGCATTCTCGGCACGTCGGCCTCGGGGATAGATCTCGCCGAGGACAGGGAGCGCTTTGACGAGCTTCTTGAAAAATACGGCATAAAGCGCCCGGTAGGGACCTCGGTCCTTACGGAAGAAGAGGCGCTCTCCGCCGCCGAGCGTATCGGTTATCCCGTGCTACTGCGCCCGTCGTACGTCATCGGCGGACAGAACATGTCGATCATCCACAACGCCGAGGAGGCGCATCATTATATGCGCAGGATCCTCGAGACCGGTATAGAAAACCCCGTTCTCGTCGACAAGTATATGATGGGCATAGAACTCGAGGTCGACGTGATCTCGGACGGCAGGGACGTCCTCATTCCCGGCATCATGGAGCACATCGAGCGCGCCGGGGTGCACAGCGGTGACTCGATCGCCGTCTATCCTCCGTACAACATCAACGACGGTATGATCGACCGCGTCGTCAAGTGCTCGGAGACGCTCGCGCTGTCGCTCGGGACGCAGGGGCTTGTAAATATCCAGTATCTCATCTACGAAAACGAGCTTTACGTCATCGAGGTCAATCCCCGCGCGTCCCGTACCGTGCCGTACATAAGCAAGGTGACGGGCGTGCCTATGGTCGACATCGCCTCTCGCGTTATGCTGGGACAGTCCCTCGCCTCGCTCGGATACAAGAGCGGACTGTACGGAACTCCCCCGTATTACGCCGTCAAGGTCCCGGTGTTCTCCTTTGAAAAGCTCACGGACGCAAACGCCTATCTCGGCCCCGAAATGAAATCAACGGGCGAGGTGCTCGGCGTCGGAAAAACGCTCCGCGAGGCGCTGTTCAAGGGCCTGAAATCCGCGGGATTCGACGTCGGAAGGAGCAACCGCTCGGGTACTCCCGGCGTGCTGATAAGCGTCGAGCACAGGGATATGCAGGAGGCGGTCGCCCTCGCGAAAAAGTACGACGATCTCGGCTTTGCGATATACGCGACCTCGGAGACCGCCGGCGAGATACGCTCGCTCGGAACGGACGTCATAACGACGCCGGACGTCGACGACCGCGAAAAACTGTTTTCTCTCCTCGAAAGCGGCGCGATAAACTACATCGTCTATACCGGCGCGGTGTACGACAGCACAGAGCGCGACTATATAGCGCTCCATCGCAAGGCGCTGACCCTCGGCATCCTCTGTATGACCTCGCTCGACACGGCGAACGCGCTCGCCGATACGATAGCCGGCAGGTTCAACGAGAACAACACCGAGCTCGTCGATATAAACAACATGCGCCGTGAAAAGACCGTGATCGGCTTCACGAAGATGCAGGGGACGGGAGACGACTATATTTTCATCGACAACAGGGACGGCGCGATCGACTGTCCCGAGTCGCTCTGTCCCACGCTCTGCGACAGACACTACGGCGTCGGAGCGTACGGCATAGTCCTCATCGAAAACAGCGACGTCGCCGACTGCTCGATGAGAGTATTCAACCGCGACGGCTCGGAGGGCTTTATGGCCGGCAACGCCGTGCGCTGCGTCGGCAAATATCTCTTCGACAACGGCATAGTCACTTCCCCCGACGTGACGGTGGAAACGGCGAGCGGCGTGAGAAAGCTTCACATGATTATCAGGAACTCGGCCGTGACCTACGTTTCGGTCGAGATGGGCGCGCCGGTCCTTTCGCCGGCCTCCATCCCCTGCACGCTCGGCGGCGACAGCGTCGTTGCCCGCCCGTATACGGTGAACGGCACTGAATACGAGATAACCTGCCTTTCGGTCGGAAATCCTCATTGCGTCGTTTTCTGCGACAGGACGGACGCGATTGACGTCAGACGCGTCGGGCCGTATTTCGAGAACGCGGATATATTCCCCGAGCGCGTGAACACCGAGTTCGTCCACGTCGTGAACAGGAACACCCTCAAAATGCGGGCGTACGAGCGTGGGAACGGCGAAACGGCCGCTTGCGGAACCGGAGCCTGCGCCGCCGCGTACGCGGCGATACTTAACGGATTCTGCAGATTCGGCACCGATATCGTCGTCAAGACGAGAGGCGGCGACCTGACGGTCAACTGCCGCCCCGACGGGATTATCCTTTCCGGTAACGCCGAAACGGTCTTCAGAGGATTTTTTGAATACTGATCCGAACAAAAACATCGGCCCCGGCTTCGCGCCGGGGCTGCTTTGCGCACGGTATTAAAAGGGAAGAGCGGATACGGTCCCGCGTGCATAGCGGAACGCCGCGTATCCGTCATTCGTCGGCCGCGTATTTGAGAACGATGTGCGACATATTGTCGTCGCATTCGCACCATACCTCATCCCATTCCATCGAATAGACGGCGCCGAGCATCGATTTGGCGCTGACTATGTAGTTTCTGCCTTTGTCGGTCAGGTATGCGTTTCCGTTCGCCCTTGTCATGTCTCCGACAAAGTGATTTATGTCGCTCATCGTGTCGAGTCTTATCTTTATACGCATGAATTTTGTTCCTTTCGGGATTCTTCCAGATTATTATATGAAAACCCGGGAGTTTTGTCAAGTCCCGGTCTTAAAAAGAACTAAAAAAGGTCTCCGCAGAGGGAGACCGTATTTTATTCCTGAGTTAACTTCGGGGTTGAACCCGTCCATGTCTGATAGCCAAGTTTCGGGGATTGCCACCAAAGGAAATCTCTGTGAATCAAATCGGAGGACATGTAAAAAATCTGTTCACCGCTTGTTGTGTCATTTATCGAAACGTTGTATTCAGCGATTGAGTACCCATCGGCGTTCAACCCATCCAACGCGATAAGAATTCGTTCAATCTGCCAATTAAGCCCGAGTTCATCTTCAACGTCGTAAACCATCTTTATGACTGCGCAGAAACCGTTGAACGTCCCGTTTTCAAGCGACAGACTTTCGGTTTTTACGCCAAGTTCCTCGAACTTTGAGCTGATTGCCGAAAGTGTCTCATCGGAAGATTTGCCGCTTTTTTCCGACATAATTCGATGCGAGTTTGTGAATTCATCAGGGATATTGCAAAAGTCATTTACGATAACATCATAAATTTCATCGCCGTTTTCGTCGGTTATTACATTTCTGATGTTGTTTACTTTTCCGGACAGATCTTCATCCGATTCAATAAGAGAACGTGCGGCGTTCCTTACTGCACGCAGCGAAGCGATATCTTCCGGTCCGAGCTTCTCGCCGGAGGCCGACGCCGTTGAGCGT
>JAFZCF010000091.1 GCA_017552165.1 Clostridia bacterium | reverse complement strand
CGCTATCGCGAGATAAGCCCCGACGCCCATTTCTTCCATATAACCATGCCGAGGCACGGAAACGACGAATTCTTCAACACCCGCGCGGCGGCCCAGGCGGAGCTCCTTCGCAAAATCCCCGGGAAGTTCACGCACAATCACGTGATAGACCTCAACAGGTACGCCCCTGTCTATGACGCCGAATTCATGAAAAACTTTTTCCTGTACGGGCACATGAACCCCGCGGGATACCTCCTCACGTCCCGGATGGTCGCGTCGTATATCGATTATATTATCCGTCACGATCCCGTTCTTTTCGCGCAGGCGGGGATGCTCAACACTCCTTATTACAATTATGACATGGACCGGGCAGATTGACAAACAAACGGTTTTATGATAATATTGTCCCGGGACAAAAACCGGAACACCGGAGGAAGAATGAAAATAATCGTTAACGGCTGCGGAAAGATAGGCAGCACGATTGTAAAGGCGCTGACGATAGAAGGCCACGACGTCGTCGTGGTCGATATCGACCCGGCGAGAATCAACGAAATAACCGCGACTTACGACGTTATAGGCATAGTCGGCAACGGCGGGAGCCCGGATATTCTGAGCGAATGCGGAGCCGGAGGATGCGACGTCTTCATTTCCGTCGTGAACTCCGACGAAACGAACATGCTCGCCTGCTTCTTCGCCCGCAGACTCGGCGCAAAAAACACCGTTGCCCGCGTGCGCGACACGGAATTCAGCGACGAGGAAAAGAGCTTTTTCAGAAAAGAGCTCGGGCTTTCGCTCATTATAAATCCGGACCTGCTCACGGCCCGCGAGATTCACGACCTCCTGCGCTTCCCTTCCGCCGTGAAAGTTGAGAGATTTTCAAACGGAATGGACATGGCGGAGCTCGTTCTGAGAGAGGGCTCGCTTCTTTCCGGTATGTCTCTCGTAAAAATTCGCGAAAAATATCCGGCGCGGATACTCGTCTGCTGCGTTCTGCGTAACGATCAGGTCTTCATCCCAGACGGCAGTTTCGTCCTCGAAACCGGAGACAGGATAGGCATCACCGGCTCGGTAAACGAGCTCGGCAAATTCATGAGACTCGTCAGCGCAAACCACAAAAAGGCGCGCGACATTATGATCCTCGGCGGATCCCGCACGGCGACGTATCTCGCCTCGCTCATCATAAACGGCGGCAACACCGTCCGCATAGTCGAGCGGAGCCGCCAGGTATGCGAAGCGCTCTGCGAAAAGCTCCCGAAGGCGATCGTCATAAACGCCGACGGAACGGATCACGACGTACTTATCGAGGAGGGCCTCGGCACGGTCGACGCCTTCGTGTCGCTCACCGGGCTCGACGAGCAGAATATCCTCTCGGCGGTCCACGCGTCGTCGGTCTCCGGAGCCAAATCAGTGGCCAAGGTCAACTCCGAATCTCTCGCAAAAATGGCGGATCAGATAGGGCTCGACACCGCGGTATCGCCGAAGAACGCCGTCTCTGACGTCGTCGTCAGATACGTGCGCGCTCTTAACGAATCCGTTGGCTCGGATTTCGAAACTCTCTACCGCATCTTCGACGGGAAGGTCGAGGCCATTGAATTCCGCGCGAAAAACGACTGCAGGATACTGAAAACCCCTCTCAAATCACTTAAAACCAGAGAAAACACGCTCGTCGCCGGGATCATTCACGAAGGCAAGGTCATAATCCCCGGCGGCGCGGACAGCGTTTCCGCAGGAGACCGGGTTATAGTTATCGCCGCGGGTCAGCGAATTGACACCCTCGACGACATTCTCGGCTGACGGGAGAGGACGGCGCGTATGAACAAGCGTTCAGTAATAAATCTGCTCGGAAAGATCGTCTTTATCCTCGCGGCGGCCCTGCTGCTGCCGGCGCTCGTGTCGCTCATATACGGCGAGGGAAGAGTTGCGCTCGTGTTCCTCCTGACCGCGGTCGGTTCGGCCGTGCTCGGCCTTGCCTCCGTCCTGCCGACCGGCGGGATAAAAATGGGCGAAAAGCACATTTTTGCCCGCGAAGGGTTTATGATTGTCGGCCTCGCGTGGGTGGTTCTGACCCTGATCGGGGCCCTGCCTTTTGTCATCACGGGAGAGCTGCCGAGCTATATCGACGCAATTTTTGAAACGGCGAGCGGCTTTTCGACGACAGGCGCTACGGCGATCGCCGACGTGGAAATACTGTCGCACGGGATTCAGTTCTGGCGTTCGCTGACGCACTGGATGGGCGGCATGGGCGTCCTTACCCTTCTCATGGCGCTCGCCCCGACGGATTCCGACTCCGGCCGCGCAATGCACATACTGCGCGCCGAAATGCCCGGCCCCGTCGTCGGCAAGCTCGTCCCGAGGATCCGCACTACGGCGATCGTCCTATACGCGATGTACATATTCCTGACGCTGCTCGAGACCATTCTTCTCTGCTTCGGCGGGATGACTTTCTATGAAGCGATAATTCACGCGATGAGCACGGCCGGTACCGGCGGATTCGGCATATACAACCCGAGCATCGGCGGATTCAACCCGTTCATACAGTGGGTCATAATCGTGTTCATGCTTCTGTTCTCGCTCAATTTCACCCTTTATTACTTAATCGCCATCGGAAAGTTGAAGGAAGCGCTTTCGAGCCGTGAACTCTGGCTCTTCTTCGGCATTTACCTGATCGGAACAGGAATAATCACCTTCAATATCCGGGGGATGTACGGATCGTTCGGCGAGGCGGTAAGAACCGCGGCCTTCGAGTCTGCGGCCTTTGCATCAACCACCGGCTTCGGGATCGCCAACCCCAATCTCTGGCCGACCCTGTCCAAGGTTATCCTGATTATTTTCATGTTGATAGGAGGCTGTGCCGGATCGACGGCCGGCGGCCTCAAGCTCTCTCGCGTAATGCTCATGTGCAAATACGCGAAAAAGAATCTGAAAGAGACGTTCCGTCCGCGCTCCGTCAACGTTGTAAGACAGGAGGGGCGGCGCGTTGACAACGAAACGGTCCACGGGGCCGTCGCGTATCTCGTCATTTACGTGCTCATCCTGAGCGGGTCGGTGTTCCTCATCTCGATATTTGAAAGCTTCGATTTCGAGCGTCTGTTCACCTCGGCGATATCATGTCTGAACAATATAGGGCCGGTATTCAGCTCGGCGGTCGCCGAGCCGGGATTCGTTGACTTCAGCCCGTATTCAAAGATCGTCCTCGCGATCGCGATGCTTCTCGGCAGACTTGAACTTTATCCCGTTCTGTTCATCTTCACCCCGTCCGCGTGGACGGACAAAAACCGCGTGCGCGCCCGCCGCTGAAGGTCTTTAATATGAAAGAACACAAAAAAAGCCGGCGCAGCGCTGCCCTGCCGTTTGTAATAACGTCCGCGATCCTTTTCGTCCTTCTCGCATGCCTGGCGGTGCTTTTCTTCTTCACCTATTCCGAGCTTGAAAACGCGAGAAAGCTTTACGATCCCTCGGCTGCGCGCGACAACGCTGTGCAAAAAAGCGAATCCGAGCTCGCCTCGGAAAACGTCCGTCTCGGCAGGCAGCTGCTTATTGCCGAGCAGACCCGCGAGGAGCTCGAAAACAGGATATCAGAGCTTGAAAAAGAACTCGAGCTCCAGCGCGGGGAGGCGGACGCCGACGAGGACACCCTGAACGGGATGATCGCCTCGCTCAGAAAAGAACTGGATCAGAAAAAATCCGAGATCGAGTCGCTGAAGCAGGATATTCGCCTGAACTCGCGTGTCAATTCTCTTGATCTCAACGCCGTGGAGGACGCGCTCTCGGCGATTTCCGTCCGCGTCAACGACATTCCCGACGATCTCGTGATCAAAACGCCCGTTTTGCGCCTGAGCGAGGGAGTCCCCGTCGTCGACGAAAAGGGCGAGGCGATTTACGATATAGTCGAAAGCACACCGCGGATCGCGCTCTTCTACTCCGATCTGACGAGAGGATACAGCTGCTCCTTCGGGTCGGTAGACGGATTCAGCTCTACCGAGATGGATATGCTGCTGCTTGCCTATCAGCTCGTGACGTCAAAAATCGCCGAGGACAACCGAATTGCGCTTGCTTCCTCAACGGGCGCGGAAAACGCGGAGTCCGCTCGGGAATACGATTTTGACGAGGTGATCCCCTGCTCGCCGTCGACCGAAGGCGTCGGTGAAAACGGCGACGGGACCTACAGCGTTTCCGAACTCATAACGATAATGCTCGAAAACGGCGACGAGGGCGCCTATAACGCGCTCGTCGAAAGATACGGCTCCGCCAAAGTCCTCTCGGCGGCGACGTCCGTCGGGCTCGACGTGACGGGCGGCAAAATAAGCTTCACAGCCTCCCGCGCCGGCGGCTTTGCCGGCAGGGTGTACGACCTCACTGAGGGCGAGAGCGAGACCGCGCAGGACGTGAAAAACGCGCTGAGCAATTCAATCAACTCGGCGCTGACGGCGTATTCGGTCTCTCCGAAGGAAGTCGCTCATATCTGCATGAGGGGCGAATGCTACGGGGACGTCGCATTCGTTTACGACGACAATCCTTACGTTGTGGTCATCCTCTCGGACATGTCTCCGGGAGACGCGGTGAACTCTTACCTCGGCTCGGTGATTGAGCTCGTAGACAAACTCCACGAATCGCTCGGCAAATAAATGACAGTCGAAAAAGCGTATGCAAAGATAAATCTTTTCCTCCGTATCGAAGGGAAAAGGCCCGACGGCTACCATGACCTGACGTCGGTCATGCAGACGGTTTCTCTTCACGATACCGTCGCAATACGCAGAAGGGACGACAAAGAGGTCACTCTCTCCTGCGGCGTTCCGGCTCTGTCGGGGAGCGACAATCTGTGCGTCAGGGCGGCCCTCGCCTTTTCGCGCCGGTTCGGCACCTGCGGCTGCGATATCACCCTCACAAAGCGCATCCCGTGGGGAGCGGGGCTCGGCGGCGGGTCGGCGGACTGTGCCGCTGTGCTCAGAGGAATGAACAGACTTTACGGGACGGGCGCCGAGACGAAAGATCTCGAAACCCTCGGCGCCGCGCTCGGCGCCGACGTGCCGTTTCTCGTATCGGGAGGCACGGCGCTCGCCCGGGGTATCGGCGAGATACTTACCCCCCTGCCGCGGCTCAAAGGCGCGCACGTCCTTATAATCGAGGGGAAAGACAAGATTTCCACCCCCGAAGCGTACGGGAGAATCGACGCGATCAAAACGGAAGAACGCTGTATCCCGGATCACGCGCCGATCATTCGCGCAGTAGAGTCCGGGAACGTCCGGGAAATCGGCAGCCTGCTTTTCAACGATTTCGAAAGCGTTTACGGCAGGGACGAGCGGTACGATCTCTGTAAAAGCGCGGCGGGGGTCTGCCTGACCGGATCGGGTTCGGCTGTGTTTGCTCTGTTTTCCGATCTGTCGGATCTGAAAAAGGCGTTGGAAAGAGCGAGAAAAGCCGGATACATGGCGCACGCCTGTCATATGATATAAAAAAGCAGATAAAAGCCGCCCCCGCTCTGATTATGCCGCGCGCAGCGCAGCTTTTGCCGCCGGCAAACCGGCGGTTCCGCTTACAGTAAATCAGACGAATTTTAACGTGAACCTGAGTGAATAATACAAAATGGTACGCCTGGAAAAAATAGGCCCCAAAAACGTTTGGGAAGTAGTTGACCTGAAACTGAAAAGGGAACAAAAGAATTTTGTCGCGCCGAACCACGCCAGTATCATCGATGCGTACACTACGATCGGGACCGGCTGCACTGCTTTTCCGTTCGCGATTATAAGCGACCGTAGACCGGTCGGATTCATTATGATCGGCTACAACGAGGCGGCATTATACGACTGTTACGGAGACATGAAAGCGCCCGAAATATCTAAAAACAACTACAGTATCTGGAGACTGATGATCGACAAAAGATATCAGAAAAGGGGATACGGAAGGGAAGCCGTGAAACTTGCTCTCGACTTTATAAAAACGTGGCCCTGCGGCAAGGCGGAATACTGTTATCTCTCCTATGAGCCCGAAAACGAAATCGCGGCAAAGATGTACCATTCGCTCGGCTTTTTGGAAAACGGTGAGATGGACGGCGACGAAATCGTCGCCGTGCTGAAATTGTAAAAAATCTATACGACGGACTTGCGGCCGGCCGGCGCCCCGCCGAAATGCGCGAAAAAATCCGAACCTGTCACAAAAAAGACAAGTTCGGATTATTTTTATCTGGTGACCCGGACGAGAATCGAACTCGTGTTACCGCCGTGAAAGGGCGGTGTCTTAGCCGCTTGACCACCGGGCCTGGTAGCGGAGATTGGACTTGAACCCATGACCTACCGGGTATGAACCGGTTGCTCTAGCCAACTGAGCTACTCCGCCGAAAAGATGTCCGGTTACCGCCGGACCGAGAGATTATACCACAAAGGGCGCGGTCTGTCAAGCGCTTTTTTTCGGCAGCCGCCGCGAATCGCTCAAAAACCCATTTCGGCAAGCTCGCGGCAGATCTCGGCGTAAAACGAATAGACCTTTTCCTTCTTTTCGCGCCCCGTCATGAAGTCGATAATCTCGGAATGAGAGACCGACCCCTCGAGACAGTCGCCGCGATATACGCCGAAGATCGCCGAGTCGCGCGGGACGAGCCCGTCGGTGTCCGCGCTTTTTTCGTAATAATGGGAAAACTCGTAGGGTATCCTCATCACGAAATCGTTTTTCCGCGCGCCTTTCCTGAACGTGGAGGAAAAACTCTGACAGTATATCCCCGGCAGGGGAGCGGCGCTTTTTTCGCCCGAGTCGAGACGCTTCAGTTCCTCGCAGACCGTCAGACTGTCGGGTTTTTTGTCGCCGCATATCCTGTAAAACGTGTTGATGAAAAACGCGATTATTTTAAGGATCCACCTCGGGGATCTCAGTATCGCCGAGGCGATGGGAGATCCCCTGTGAGGCGTGCAGAGCGTAGTGAGCGAGGCGATCCTGTCGCCCGAGCCGAGGTTTTCGATCATATATCTCGTGTCGAGACCGCCCTTCGAGTGGGCTATGACGTTGACCTTGCCGGACTCTTCCGAAAACTTTTCTATCTGTTCAAGGAGCGCCGCCGCGTTGCTCTCGACAGTGCCGAAGCCGTCGGTGTCCGCTACGCGGACGTCGAAGCCCTCCGACCTGAGCTTTTTGTCGATCTTTCCGAAAGAACGCAGAAAAAAGGTATCTCTTATCGCCGCCCCGTGAACGAGCACGACGGGATACCTTGTTTTCTTTGCGTCCTTTTCGTCGGATCTCTCCGTCACCTTATTTTTTGAAGATGAGACGGGCGAGCCAGATAATGAGGCACGAACCGGCAACCGCGAGGATGATTCTCATCACCCAGCCCCCCCAGCCGCCTATGCCGATGAGTCCGCCGAGCCAGCCGCCGAGCGCTCCGCCGACGATCCCGAGGATGATGTTGCGGAGGAGGCTGCCCTTGCTTTTCATGATCTTACCGGCGAGCCAGCCGGCGAGCGCTCCTACGAGTACCGCTACGAGTATTTCCCAAAGCATATTACTGTTCTCCTTTTCGGATTTTTTTCCGTTCAGCCCTTCAGGGCCTTTTCGATGAGATCTCCGAGTTCTTTTCGTGCCCGCTCGATGACCGCGTCGGACGTCGAATATTCCCGTACGCTCTTTGCGACGGCGCCGACGATATCCCTTATCTTTTTATCGCAGACGCCGGCCCTTCTTGCCATAGATATAAGCTCGAAATCGTCGATGCCGTCCCTGACTGCCTCGAGTCTGAGAGATGAACACGGGCCGTCGACCCCAACTGCGTTGCCGTTGTAGAGGAGGGCGCCGTCGCCGAATATCATCGGACTGATGAATTTCCTGACCGTGTCGGCGTCTTTCCACGGATCGTCGATCTCCTCCCAGAAATCGGTGCACCAGTACAGGAATCCGTTGACCCCGTACACGTCCGCCTGCCAGAATATGGAGCGGTTGACAGCCCCCTGCATATTGACGTAGAGGTTTGCATAGGGCTCGCCTGGATCACAGCAGACGTACCACCAGACGTCGTCCCCGCCGAGACGCTCGGCGAGCATCCTCTCGGCAAAGGGGGTCTCGCTTTTCAGTTTTTCTTCATCATAGATAAACGAGGAATCAAAGCACGCGAGCTTTGCGCACCACACGTTGACGACCTCCGCCGCGTGGGAGAAGCCGTCCCGTCCGTCGCCCATATCGGGATCGACGAAGAAGGGAACGCAGAGGCGGTATCCCGGGAAAAGCTTTTCAAGGCGTTTTCCCGCCGCCACCACGCCGAGGAACGCGTCGCGGTCCTGCGGCTCGTCGAGAGGATAGAAGAAGCTCTTCGCGATCCATTCCTTTTTCCGGCTCAGCTTGGCGTGATACGCGCGGATCGCGTCGTCGTCGGCGTATGGGACGACGAAAGACGTCACGCGCGGGTCGTCGAGATATCTGTCGACGCGCTCGTCGAGGATGTCGTACGGGAGCTGATAAGCGCTGCAGTTGTGCTCGAGCAGGAAATCGTAGTATTTGCGGTACATATCCGAGACGCCGTTTTCGTCCGTCAGGCCGTGCATCTTTGCTATGCATTCTCCGATGAGGCCGACTGCGGTGCTCATCGTGCGCCTCTCGGGGAGCTCAAAGTCCCAAACGTGGACGGATATCTCGCCGGATTCGAGCGTTTTTCCTCCCGACACGAGGGAGACGGTCGAAACGTAGTCGCCGGGCGCCGCGCCGTGAGTGTCAAAAAGGACGTAAACGGGGAGGGGCGTACCGGGGGAGAGCGTTATCCCGCCCTTAAGCGGGAAGAGAGCGTCCGGGAAATAAACTTCTTTGCCGTTCTGCTTTTCATCGGCAAAATACGGCTGAGCGAAGACCGTCCTGATATAATTCTCGCCGAAGACCGAGGCCTTTACTTTGTTGCCGTTTTCGTTTACCGCATCGCAGACGGAAATCTCCGCCTCGAGCGGTTTGTCCGAAACGAACACCGCCTGGCAGCCCTTGAATTCTCCGCGCGCCATGTTGACGGCATAACTTTTCAGCCCCGACGGCTCCTCGCCGCCGATGATCTTTTTCATAGACGATTCAAACCATATCATATTTCGTTCTCCGTTCTCGGGTGATCTGAGATATTATACCACATTTCGCGGCATTGCACAAGCGCGGAGAGGCAAAAAGGCCTCACATAAAAAATCCGCCCCCGGAGGGGACGGATTCAGAAAAGAAACAGAAAAGTCGAGGCGAATGTCAGTATGAGCCCGATGAGCTCCATTTTGCCGGGTCGCTCTTTGAAAAGCAGGAACCCCGCGAGCGCCGTCAGCACGACGCTGCCGCCCGTCATTATCGGGAACATGACCGAGGCGGGCAGCTCCTTCGCGCCCACCTGCTGAAGGAAGAACGAGCCGCCGTCGAATATCGCCGCGAGGACGATGAACAGCATCGCCGCGCGTACGGCAGCCCCGACCCTGAAGGGTTCGGGACTGTCATCCGCGCCGCCGTTTTCGGGCTGTTTTTTCAACTTTTGCAGGGCGAGGAGAACGAGCAGCTCAATTCCCGATATTATACAGCACGCCGCCGCGCAGAGAATGACGAAGGTCGGATCGTCCGATGTGGGATAGCCGAGGATGCCCGAGGCGTGGGTCTTTGTGATTATGCACACCATTCCGTTGAGCAGGAAAACCGCGAAGCACAGGACGGCGAAGATTACTTTTCCGCCCCTGCCGCCCTTCGTTTCCCCGACGGGCTGTCTTTTGTCGGCGAGTGGGAAGAGCAGGGAGATCATTATGAGCACGACGCCGATTATCCTGCACGGTGTGAGCGCCTCTTTCAGGAAGATCACGCCGTAAAGATACGGGATGATCATCCCTCCGAGCATGAGGAACACCATATAGACCGACAGACTGCCGTATTTCATTATTCGGAAGCCGATCAGCGTGTAAGTGCAGGCAAAGACTGCGAGCGTCGAGGCGAGGAGCAGGGAATATCCGGTGACGGTCGGGAGGCGGCGGTATATCAGGCAGTAGGCGAGGAACAGGATGACCGCGCCGACGAGACTCCTGACACACGAGTATGTGAGCGCCGGGAGCGCCCCCGAGCCGGTCTTTTTCTGTACGGACTTGCCGGACGCGAAGAACAGGACAAGCAGTACCAGCGCCGCGAGGATAGAGAGATATCCCTTTACGCTCCCCGCGCCCGCGATGCCCGCCGCGGCGGACAGCGCCGTTCTTATAAGACCCATCGTTTTGCCTCTTTCGTAAGCCCCGCGTGATGTAGGGTACGGGGCTCTTTTCCGCCGCGGAGCGGCGGATTGCGGCTCATATTATACCACAAATCCGAAAAAACGGAGCGTCTCCGCTCCGTTTTTTTGTATTGTTTTCGCCGCAGCGCGGGCTTTTATTCCATAACTGCGTCGATCAGCTGGCAATACTGGTAGGTCCCTTCGAAATAGGTGTCGAAAACGCCCACCACGGTGATCTCTTCTCCCGTTTTGGGATATTCATCGGGAAATTTTCTTTCATCTCTGAGAACGAACTCTATGCCCTGAGCACAGCAGGCCGTGGCGTCGGAAATGATGCAGGCGAAATAGTATCGGCCGTCGCCCTCGGCGTAGGTGAACGCTCCTCTCATCCTGACGGTCTTTCCCATATAATTTCCGGGCGCGCTCGTCATATTATAGACCTCGGCGTACACCATCGTCGAGCTCAGCTTGGTAAGATCGACTTCAACCGCCGCGTCGTCCGGCGTTTCGCCGCCGTTTCCGTTTTCCGCTCCGGAGGGCGCGCCGCACCCGAAAAGCGCAAAGCAGATAAGCGCGGAAATAATCACCGAAAGTATCTTTTTCATCTCTTAATACCCCCTTTTACCGAACCCGCGATGAAGAATATAACGAATCCGACGATGTCAACCGCCACGATCGTGGAGCCGACCGGAGTGCCCGCGAGGATCGAGATCAGTATGCCGATCAGGGCGCAGCTGACCGAGAAAACGGCGGAACAGACGGTGACGGCTTTGAAATTTCTGAAAACCCGCATCGCCGACAGGGCCGGGAATATCACCAGCGCCGAGATCAGAAGCGATCCGACGAGGTTCATGGCGAGCACGATTATAACGGCGACAACGATCGCGATGATCAGATTGTACAGCCCGGCTTTCGTCCCGGTCGCGCGGGCAAAATCCTCATCGAAGGTCACGGAAAAAATCTTGTTGTAGAAGAATATGAACACGGCGGCGACAAGGACGGACAGCAGCCCGCAGACCCACACCTCCGTCTTTGTCAGCGTGAGTATCGAGGTCGAGCCGAACAGAGTTGAGCAGACGTCGCCGGACAGGTTGCTCGATTTCGAGAAAATGTTCATCAGGAGATAACCGACGGCCAGCGCTCCGACAGATATCATCGCGACGGCGGCGTCGCCTTTTATTTTGGCGTTCTGCCCCGTACGGAGAAGCAGCACGGCGCTGACCACCGTTATAAGCAGCACGAGCGGCATCTCGTCGGTAAGTCCGGCGACCGCCGCTATCGCCATGGCACCGAAGGCGACGTGCGAAAGGCCGTCGCCGATGAAAGAAAATCTTTTAAGGACGAGAGTTACTCCCAGGAGCGACGAGCAAAGCGCGATCAGTACGCCGACGATCAGCGCGTACCTGACGAACGGATACTGCAGATAGAGCCCGAGTTTTTCAAGCAGCTCAGCCATTTGCCTCACCGCCTTTCAGGAACGGCTCCGCGCACGCGCTTTTAACGTATTCGTCTTTTGTGCCGAAAAAGACGTCGTGCCCGATGTGCAGGATATGATCGGCGTATTTCAGGGCCGCCCCGACGTCGTGCGAGATCATGACGACCGTTATGCCGTCGTTTTTGTTCAGCGATTCGATCAGACTGTACATTTCCGACGTGACCACGGGGTCAAGCCCCGAGACCGGCTCGTCAAGCAGGAGCATTTTCCGGGTGGCGCAGAGCGCTCTTGCGAGCAGAACGCGCTGCTGCTGACCGCCCGACAGTTCGCGGTAACAGCGCCTGGCGAGGGGAGTCAGTCCCATTTTTTCGATGTTATCTCTCGCCGTCTGTTTCTCCTCTCTGTTGTAGAAAGGACGCAGTCCCGTCCTGTTTCCGCACCCCGAAAGGACGATCTCCCATACCGACGCCGGGAAATCCTTCTGTATCGCCGTCTGCTGCGGGAGATAACCGATCTCGTTCGGCTTGAGGCCGTCACCCGTCATTACCTTACCGCCGACGGGCGCCTGCAGGCCGAGTATCGTTTTCATCAACGTGCTTTTTCCCGACCCGTTTTCGCCGACAATACAAAGATAATCGCCGGATTCGACCTGAAAATTCATCCCGGAAACGATTTCGCGTCCGTCATATCCGAGCGAGAGGTCCCGACACGTGAGCAAAGCCATTTTCGCGTCTCCTTACTTCAAAGCGTCCCTCAGGACTTCGAGATTTTTTTCCATGATCGAGAGATATGACGCGCCGTTTTTTACGTCGGACGCCGTCGTTGACTGCATGGAATCGAGCGTCAGGATTTCCTGATCCTTTGTTTTCGTCGTATCCCTTATCGTTCTCGCTATCTTTCCGTCGGAGCTCTCGATCTTCATGATGGCGTTCAGCCCGAGCTCGTCGACCTTTCCCGCGAGGAACAGGATGGTCTCGAAGCTCGCCTCGCTCTCGGCGGAGCATCCGACGAAGGCGGCGTAATAGTCGAGCCCGTAGTCGTCGACAAGGTAGCGGAACGGGAAGCGGTCGCCGAACAAAAGAGCTTTCCGGCTCGCTTTGCCGACCGTTTCTTTATATTTTGCGTCGAGCGCGTTCAGCTTTTCGATATACGCGTCGGCGTTGGCGGCATACGCGGCCCTGTTGTCCGCGTCGATCTCTCCGAGCTTTTCGGCTATATATCTGCATAATTTCGCGGCGTTTTTCAGGGAAAGCCAGACGTGCTCGTCGTATTCAGTTTCCTCTTCGCCCCCGTCTTCTTCGTCGTCCCCGCCGGTCTGCATACCTTCCTTGATTTCCTCCTCTTTCGCGTCTTCTCCGAGCGCTTCGAGGAGGTTGATGACGACCATATCTCCGTTTTTTGCTCCCGCGAGAACGTCGTCTACCCATCCGTCGGATTCGCCTCCGACGTGGATAAACATATCGCAGGTCGAGATTCCGATGATATCGTCGACCGTCGCCTTGTAGCTGTGGAGATCGACTCCGTTGTCGAGCAGCATAGAGATATCCGCCGCGTCGGCTTTGTCGCCGAGTATTTGTTTTACCCAGTCGTATTCCGGGAATATCGTGGTAACGATTTTAAGTCTGCCGTCGTCTTCCGCAGTACCGCCGCAGCCGGTCATAAGACCCGCCAGCGCCGCCGTCAGAAGCAGGACGGAAATGATTTTTTTCATAATAAAATGCCTCCGTAATCAAAACAGTCTGTCTCATAAAGACGTAAAAAAACAGGAGACACGGCAACCGTCCGTACGGCCTTCCTTGAAAAGGCAGACCTGTCCCCTGTATCTTATGTTTTAATTCAGAAGCTTGACTTTGAGTGAAACGGGCGTTTTACTGCGCGAAAACACCCCCGAAAAAGGCCGTAATAATCCGGCAAATCCGGCGCAGGCCAAAACAGCGGCGGCTGAAACAAGAGCTTCGCCGAGCGTTTTCAGCGTGTTCTGACAAAGCGTTATGACTGCGCAGACCGGACAGTTGTCACCGATACATTCGTGATCCGCCTCGTGCGCTATCACGAAAACCGAAGCCGCGGCGGCGATGAGAACAACGGCCGCAAAAACAACAGCCGCCAGACGTCTTTTATTTGTCATTATCACCACCGCCTTTCGATTTGATTATGCCGGATCCAAAACGTAATTGTTTGATCGCCCGTACGTTTCACGTTGCCGAAGGCAACTCATAATTGCACGCAGTGCATCATCATTCATAGTTCGCCGTAAGGCGATCATAATTGCCGCTTCGCGGCTTATTCCCATTCCACCGTCGCCGGAGGTTTGGACGTTATATCGTAAACAACGCGGGAGACGTTTTTCACCTCGCCGGTTATCCGGCCGGAGGCCCGGGCGAGAAGGTCGAAGGGAAGCCGGTCCCAGTCCGCCGTCATGAAGTCGTCCGTCGAGACGGCCCTCAGCGCTATCGTGTAGCCGTAGGTGCGGGCGTCGCCCATCACGCCGACGGTCTTTGTGTCCATGATAACGGCGAAATACTGGCTGACCTGTCTCTCGAGGCCGGCCTTAACGATCTCCTCGCGGAAGATCGCGTCGGCGTCTCTCAGTATGCCGAGCTTTTCCTCGGTCACCTCTCCGATGCATCTGATAGCGAGGCCGGGGCCGGGGAAGGGCTGACGCCATACGAGGTCGTAGGGTATTCCGAGCTCTATGCCGACGCGCCTGACCTCGTCCTTGAAAAGGGTGCGCAGGGGCTCGACTATCTCGTCGAAATCAACGACGGAGGGCAGGCCGCCGACGTTGTGGTGGCTCTTTATCGTCGCGGATTTGCCCGATCCGCTCTCGACGACATCGGGATATATCGTCCCCTGGACGAGCACCTCGACGTGGCCGATCTTTTTCGCTTCTTCCTCGAAAACGCGGATGAACTGCTCGCCGATTATCCTGCGCTTGCGCTCCGGCTCGGTCACGCTGCGCAGGGCGCCGAGGAACCTGTCCCTGGCGTCCACTCTGATGAGATTCATGTTGAAGCGCTCGCGGAAGGTCTTTTCGACGATATCGCCCTCGTCCTTGCGGAGAAGGCCGTGGTCGACGAAGACGCAGACGAGATTTTCGCCTATCGCCTTGTGAAGCAGGACGGCGGCGACGGAGCTGTCAACTCCGCCGGAGAGGGCGCAGAGCACCCTTTTGCCGCTCAGCTCCCGGCGGTATTTCTCGACCGACGAGGCGGCGAAATCGTCCATGCGCCAGTCGCCGCGGCAGCCGCAGACGCGGAAAACGAAGTTTTTGAGCACCGTGCCGCCGTGCTCGGTGTGCGTCACCTCGGGATGGAACTGCACCCCGTAGATCCGGCGCTCTTCGCACGAATACGCGGCGACGGGACATCCGTCGGTCACCGCGCTGACGGAAAATCCGGCGGGGAGCCCGACGACGCTGTCGGTGTGGCTCATCCAGCAGACGCTCTTTTTCGGTATCCCGCAGAAAAGCCCGTCCTCAGAGACGAGATTCAGGTCGGTGTTGCCGTATTCGCTGCCGGTCCCGGCGGGGCGCACCTCGCCGCCCTCGAGATACGCGATGAGCTGGCATCCGTAGCAGATGCCGAGGACGGGGACGCCGAGGGAGAGGACCTGTCTGTCGCATCTCGGCGCGCCGTCGAGATAGACGGAATCGGGTCCGCCCGTGAATACGATGCCGGAATATCCCGCGGCGGCTATTTCCTGCGGGGTTATTCCGTCAAAAGGGCGGACCTCGGCGTACACGCCGAGGTCGCGGATCCTTCTTGCAATAAGCAGATTGTATTGTCCTCCGAAATCGAGGACGAGTATTTTTTCCATATCAGCCTCAGAGGGATATTTCGGAGCTGCCGCGTTCGATCCCTTCGAGCGCGGGGGCGATTTTTTCAAGGAATGCGTCGACCTGTTCGGGGCAGCGCCCGATATAGAGCGACGGCTCGAGCAGGGCGTCAATTTCGCCCGCCGTCATGCCGAACTCGGGATGGCCGGCGAGATATTCTGTCAGACGGCAGGGCTCGCCGTTTTTCATGTCGGCGGTCGCCTTCATGGAGCACTGACGGATTATCTCGTGGAGCGCCTGTCTGTCTCCGCCGCGCTTTACCGCCTCCATCATGAGGTTTTCGGTCGCGATGAAGGGAAGATAGCCGCGGAGGGTAGCGTCGACGATCTTTTCGTTCACGACGAGGCCGTCCGTGACGTTCTGTGAAAGGCGCAGGACGGCGTCGGCGCAGAGGAAACCCTCCGGCATAGAGATACGGCGGTTGGCGGAGTCGTCGAGCGTCCTCTCGAGCCACTGGACGGAGCCCGTAAGGGCGGCGTTCGACGCGTCGGCGATGAGGTATCTCGAGAGCGAGCAGATCCGCTCGCTCCTCATGGGATTGCGCTTGTACGCCATAGCGGAGGAGCCGATCTGACCCTTTTCAAAGGGCTCTTCGAGCTGTCTGTCGTGCTGGAGCAGACGGATGTCGTTCGCCATCCTGTAGCAGCTCTGGGCGATCGACGAGAGGCAGTTCAGTATCCTCGAGTCGAGTTTTCTCGGATACGTCTGTCCGCAGACGGAGAAGCATTCGTCAAAGCCGAAGTCCGCCGCGATCATGCGGTTCATCTCGTCGATTTTTTTCGTGTCGCCGGCGAAGAGGTCGACAAAGGACGCCTCCGTCCCCGTCGTTCCCCGGCAGCCGAGGAATTTTATCTGAGTCAGGACGAAGTCGAGCTCCTCGAGATCGGTATAGAGATCCTGCATCCAGAGTGTCGCGCGCTTGCCGACCGTCACCGGCTGCGCCGGCTGATAGTGAGTGTATCCGAGGGTCGGGGTCGCCTTGTATTTTGAAGCAAAATCGGCGAGATTCCGGAGGAGGGAGAGAAGTTCTCCCCTGAGATAGCGCAGACCGTCGCGGTAGATCACGAGATCGGCGTTGTCCGTGACGTAGCAGCTCGTCGCGCCGAGATGTATTATCCCGGCGGCGGAGGGCGCCGCCTTGCCGTAGGCGTAGACGTGAGCCATGACGTCGTGGCGGACTTCTTTTTCGCGCTCGGCGACCGCCTCGAAATCTATATCGCTTACGTGCTCCTCGAGCTCTCTGACCTGTTCCTCGCTCACCGGGAGCCCGAGCTTGTGCTCGGCGCGAGCAAGCGAGACCCACAGCTCGCGCCATGTCTCGGCCCTTTTGCGGGCTGAGAATAACTTGAGCATATAATCCGACGCGTATCGGGAGGACAGGGGTGATTCGTAGATGTCTTTCATTATCTTATGATTATGCTGTCGCGTTCGGCTCCGACGGACACGTATTTGATGAAGCATCCGACGGATTCTTCCGTCATTTTAACGTAGTTTCTTGCGGCCTCGGGCAGATCTTCCCAGCGTCTTACGCCGGAAATGTCGCATCCCCAGCCGGGGACGGTCTCGATGACCGGCTTTGCGTCCGGCAGGTCGGAGGGGAAGGGGAAATCGTCCGTCCTTTTTCCGTTGAGCTCGTACGCGGTGCAGACCGGTATGACGTCCATGTAGCTGAGAACGTCGAGCTTTGTCAGGGCGATCTCGGTGGCGCCCTGGACACCTACTCCGTACCGCGTTGCCACGATATCGAGAGGACCGACGCGGCGGGGACGTCCCGTCTTCGCACCGTATTCGCCTCCGGCTTCCCTCAGACGGTCGGCTTCCGGCCCGAACCATTCGCAGGTGAAGGGACCCTCCCCGACGCAGGTGGAGTAGGCCTTGACGACGCCGATCACCCTGTCGATTCTGCACGACGTGTATCCCGAGCCGACCGGCGCGTAGGACGCGACGGCGTTGGAGGACGTCGTGTAGGGGTAAATGCCCATGTCGAGATCGCGCAGGGCGCCGAGCTGGGCCTCGAACAGAATGCTTTTTCCGCCCTCGTCGGCAAGACGGAGGAATTTCCCCGTGTCGGCGAGGAAGGGAACGATCCTCAGGGCGTAGTTTTCGAGCCACGCCTCGAGCTCCTCGGCTCCTATCGGCGGGGCGCCGTAGACCCGCGTGACGGTGAGGTTTTTCCATTCAAGGAGGTCGTAAAGGTGCCGTCTCAGCTTTTCGGGGTTTCTCAGCTCCCCGGCGAGGACGGTCTTTTTCTGATATTTATCCGAGTAAAACGGTGCTATCCCCTGTTTCGTCGAGCCGTATTTGCGGTCGGCGAGGCGGTTCTCCTCGAGCTCGTCGAGAAGTCTGTGCCACGGGAGAAGGAGCGAGGCGCGCTCGCTGATTATGAGATTGTCGGGAGTGACGGAAACGCCGCGCTCTCTCAGGGTGTCTATCTCGCCGAGCAGGTTCTCGGGATCGAGAGCGACGCCGTTGCCGAGCACGTTTTTCACTCCGGGGCGGAAAATGCCCGAGGGAAGGAGATGAAGGGCGAACTTTCCGAATTCGTTTATCACGGTATGACCGGCGTTGCCGCCGCCCTGATACCGGACGACGACGTCAAAGTCCCGAGTGAGGAGGTCTACCATCCTCCCCTTGCCTTCGTCGCCCCAGTTTATTCCGACGATTGCGCAGTTTGACATTTTTGAACTCGGTCAGTCGCCGTGGTGCTTGAGACGCGACATCACCTCGGCGTAGGCCTCCTCGACGCCGCCGAGATCGCGGCGGAAACGGTCCTTATCGAGTTTTTCGTTGGTCTTGGCGTCCCAGAGACGGCAGGTGTCGGGGCTTATCTCATCGGCGAGGATGATCCTGCCCGTCGAGTCCTTTCCGAACTCTATCTTGAAATCGACGAGACGTATGCCGCATTCAGCCCAGAACTCGCTGAGGACGCTGTTGACCTTGAGGGCGTACGCCTTTATCTCATTTATCTCGCTCTCGGTAGCGATGCCGAGGGCGACCGCGTGCGATGAGTTGAGGAGAGGATCGCCGAGCTCGTCGTTTTTGTACGAGAATTCAACGGTCGGCTTTTTGAATTCTATCCCCTCGGGAACGCCGTAGCGCTTTGAGAAGGAGCCGGCCGAGATGTTTCTGACAATGACCTCGAGAGGTATGATCGAAACCTTTTTCACGAGCGTGCGGCGCTCGTCAAGCTCCTCGACGAAATGGGTCGGGACGCCTGTCACGCCGATGACCTGCATGAGATAGTTGCTCATCTGGTTGTTGATGATGCCTTTTCCGGCTATCGTGCCCTTTTTCAGGCCGTTGAAAGCCGTAGCGTCGTCCTTGTAGTCCACGACGAGGAGATCCGGGTCGGACGTCTCGTAGACCTTTTTTGCCTTTCCTTCATAGAGGAGTTTTCCGATTTCCATTGTTTTCACGCCTTTCATTGAAAACGTTTGATTATCTTCACAAGCCGTCCGGAGACGAGGGTCGCCGCCGAGAGCTTGACGAGATCTGGGATTACGTACGGCGCGACGCAGAGCAGGAGCGCCTGCGGCGCAGGAGTCCGCGTCCTCACCGAAAACCACGCCGTGCCGAGGGCGTAGCACGCGGCCAGCCCCGCAATGCATACGGCGGCCTCCGCCGCTGCTTTTCTGCGGTTCGGGAACAGAAGACGGTATATCAAAGCCGTCGCGAGGAACCCGGCGATATATCCGCCGGTCGGGCCGGAAAGCGTCCCGAGCCCCGAGCCGAAGCCCGAGAAAACGGGGAGCCCTACCGCGCCGAGTGCGATATAAAGAGCGACAGCCGCCGTCCCTCTGCCCCCGCCGAGGACCTTGAGAACGAGGAAGACCCCGAAGGTCTGCGCGGTGAACGGGACGGCGCCCGGAACGGTTATCCACGAGCACACGGCGAGGAACGCAGCGCCGAGCCCGACGACCGCGGCTCCGGCCGTTCGGTTCCTTATGCCGGCGGCTCCGCCCGCCGCTCCGCCCGAGTCTGTCATGATCATGCCGTCCGTTCGAAAAAATACAGAATATTATATCACACGGAGGGCGTTTTTACAATACGGAAAGGGACGGAAATGATAAAAAAACAAAAAGTCCGGGATCGGAAGATCCCGGAACCTGGTGCTCCTGCGG
>JAFZCF010000090.1 GCA_017552165.1 Clostridia bacterium | reverse complement strand
TAATCCTTCCCGACCTCGTGAAGATAAGAAACGATCTTAAAAACCAGCTCCCGCTCGACGAGAACCATTCGATCCCGGCGGCGACCACCAAAAAGGTGACGACCCCCGCGCCGGAAACGACGAAAATTCCCGAAACCTCGGCGACCGGGGAGATCACCGATCCCGCTCCTTCTACCGAAAGCGTCAATGATACCTTCACCGACCCGCCGGTAACGAGCGACGATACGCCCGCCACGGTCACCGATATAGAGAGCAGTATCCTCTCTGAGGAAACGACGGCGCCGGTTTCCGACACCGAAGGCGGCGGAGAATTGACCGAAGCGACCGAAACCACCGTACCGGAGGAGACCGTTCCTCCCGACGGCGCCGACTCGTCGGCCTCAGCTTAAATACAAAATTACCGGGCAGCGCGCGCTGCCCGGCAATCCGTTTTTTTTCAGAGAGTGTTGTTGGAGCCGAGGACGTTGACGATCTTGTGGGCGACCATCTTCTTGACCTCTTCGCGGCCGACCTTGAGATACTCGCGCGGGTCGAACGCGGCGGGATTTCCGCTCAGAACGCGGCGGATACCGGCTGTCATCGCGAGACGTATATCAGAGTCGATGTTGATCTTGCAGACCGCCATGCGGGCCGCCTGACGGAGCTGATCCTCCGGGATGCCGACTGCGTCCGGGAGCTCGCCTCCGAGCGAGTTGATCTCCTTGACGAACTGCTGAGGAACGGAGGACGCGCCGTGGAGAACGATCGGGAAACCGGGCAGGCGCCTTGCGACCTCTTCGAGAATGTCAAAGCGGAGCGGAGGCGGAACGAGAACGCCCTCCTCGTTGCGCTTGCACTGTTCGGGTTTGAATTTGTAAGCGCCGTGGGACGTTCCGATGGCTATCGCGAGCGAGTCAACGCCGGTGCGCGTGACGAACTCCTCGACCTCCTCGGGACGGGTGTACGACGAATCCTCGGCGGAGACCTTTACGTCGTCCTCTATGCCGGCGAGGCGTCCGAGCTCGCCTTCAACGACTACGCCGTGCGCGTGAGCGTATTCGACGACTTTTTTCGTAACGGCGATATTATCCTCGAAGCTGTGGTGAGAACCGTCGATCATGACCGAGGTGAAGCCCCCGTCAATGCAGGATTTGCAGATATCGAAATCGGCTCCGTGATCGAGGTGAAGCGCGAGATCGACCCCGCTGTCCTCTATCGCCGCCTTGGCAAGAGCCATAAGATACGCGTGTTTTGCATATTTTCTTGCTCCGGCAGATACCTGAAGGATAACGGGAGACTGTGTGTCGTGAGCCGCCTCGGTTATCGCCTGGATTATTTCCATGTTGTTGATGTTGAAAGCGCCGATCGCATATCCGCCCTCGTAGGCTTTGCGGAACATTTCGGTGGTGGTAACAAGTGCCATTTAAGTACCCTCCGTTACGGAAAATTATTTACTGTATTATTATACTCCCGATAATGAAAAAAATCAACGTTTTTTTCATTTTTTTGTTTTTTCAGCGGCAAAGCTCGGCGAGGTCCAGGATAAGGCGCTCGGTCTTCTCCCACCCGAGGCAGGGATCGGTGATCGATTTGCCGTAAACCCCGTCGCCTATCTTCTGACAGTCGTCCTCGATGTAGCTTTCTATCATAAAGCCCTTTATGAGCTTTTTCAGGTCGGGAGATTCGATCCTGCTGTGCATGACCTCCTTGGCTATGCGCGGCTGGGCGGCGAACTGCTTGCCGGAGTTCGAGTGGTTCGTATCTATGAGCACAGCCGGATTGGTGAGGTCTTCGCGCTTTGCGTAGAGATCGCAGAGGAACATGAGATCCTCGTAATGATAGTTGGGCATGGTCTGGCCGTGCTTGTTCACGTATCCGCGGAGTATCGCGTGGGAATACGGGTTGCCGTTTGAATGCACCTCCCACCCGCGGTATATGAATGTGTGTTTGTGCTGGGCCGCCGTGATTGCGTTCATCATTATCGAAAGGTCGCCGCTCGTCGGGTTTTTCATCCCGACGGGGATGCCGACCCCGCTCGCCGTCAGGCGGTGCTGCTGATTTTCGACGGATCTCGCGCCGACTGCGACGTAGCAGAGCATATCGTCGAGATATTTGTGGTTTTCGGGATAAAGCATCTCGTCGGCGCAGGAAAAGCCCGTCTCGCGGAGCGCGCGCATGTGGAGCTCCCTTATCGCTACGATCCCCTTGAACATATCCGGTTTTTCGTTCGGGTCGGGTTGGTGGAGCATGCCCTTGTAGCCGTCGCCCGTCGTTCTCGGCTTGTTAGTGTATATCCGGGGTATGATGAATATTTTGTCGGACACCTTCTCCTGCAGGCCGCGGAGACGGGTTATGTAATCGATCACGCTGTCCTCGCGGTCGGCGGAGCAGGGACCGATGACGAGGATCAGCCGGTCTTCGCTCCCGGACAGTATGCTTTTCAGCTCGGCGTCGCGCTTTTTTACAATTTCCGCGAGCTCGGCCGTGAGCGGGTACATTTCCTTGACTTCGGCCGGAACGGCGAGCTTGCGCTCAAAAATCATATCCATCGTTATTCCTCTTTCCTTACGTTGCTTTTGTCGAATTTGCCGCGCCGTTCTGTTGAAAGGCGCATTTTTTCTCTCATTTTTTCGGTATCTCCGTCGGCGAGCAGATTCCTGAACTCCGAAAGCTCCGACAGGAACAAATCGATCTGCCTGAGCAGCTCCGCGCGGTTGAGCATGAAAAGCTCGCTCCACATGACGTCGTTTATCCTCGCGATGCGCGTGAGATCGCGGAAAGAGTCTCCCGTGTAGTCGATGAGGTGATCCGTCTCGCGGCAGGTCATGAGGCACACGGCGATACAGTGGGTGAGCTGTGACAGATAGCCGATCATTTCGTCGTGCTTTTCGGGGGAAAGCTCGGTTATGCGGGCAAATCCAAGCGCGTTTCCGAGCGCGCGGCAGACAGCAACGCCGTATTCCGAGTTGTTTTCCGTCGGGACCACGATGTAGTTAGCGCCGTAAAAGATCGTTTCGTCGGAGTTTTCCGCGCCGCTGAGCTCGCGCCCCGCCATCGGGTGCGCGGATATGAACTCAACCCCGTCCGGCATGAGGGCCTGCGCCTTCCTGACGACGGGCGTTTTTACCCCGCTCACGTCGGTCACGACGGTCTCGGGGGCAAACAGCCGGCCGTACTCCCCGAGCCAACCGAGCATCGCGTCGGGGTACAGCCCGAGGACGACGAGACGCGCCTTTCCGACAGCGTCCGCGTCGACCGTGAGATATGCCTCTCTGACGAGATCCTCTTTCAGGAGATAGTCAGCTGTTTCGCGGCGCCTGACTATTGCCGAGACGTTTTTGAATCCGGCTTTTTTCAGCCCTTTGGCGTAGCTCCCGCCGATAAGCCCCACGCCTATCAGCAGTATTTCGATATTTCTGTCAAGTGATTCGGTCATTTTTTCCACCGTCTTTCGTGAGCGGATATTATATCATATTCCGCGCTTTTTTTCAAGTGTACCGAAGCCGGCGTCACGGAAAAAGGGAGGGCGGGGCCCTCCCGTGAAAGCGTTTGCGCCTTTATTACCGGACAGCTTTGAGACTCAGGGTGAACGATTCTCCCGAATGAGGCGGTCGGTCGGAGACGTTTATTCCCGCCGACATGAGGAATTTCCCGGAGAAAGTCCTTTCCGTCCCCTTGAGCAGATAATATCTGTCGGGGTCGAGCCCTCCCGGTCTAATAAACCGTGCGCGGCAGACGTTCTCCGCCGTGTTCACCACGCTGACGAGCGCCCGGTCTTTTTCTTCCGAGACGAACTCCCACGCGACGTACGCCTTCCCGTCCCACGGGCAGACGAGCCGGTAGAGGTCGCCTTTGTGTATGAGATCGTACGTGTCGTGATATTCCGCCACCTGTCGTCTGACGGTCTCTTTTTCCTTATCGGTCAGCTTTCCGGGGTCGAGCTCATAGCCGAACGATCCCCACATCGCGACGACGCCCTTTGTGTCGTAGCCGGTCGACTTGTTCGCCGAAACGTGCGCGCCCATCGTCGACGCGGGATAGCACAGGGAAGTGCCGAACTGTATCGGGATCCTGTCGAGCGCCGAGGTGTTGTCGGAACACCACGCCTGCGGCGCGTAATACATCATGCCGAGGTCAAATCTCCCGCCGCCTCCGGAGCAGCTTTCGATGAGCAGCCCGGGGAATCTTTTCGTCAGTCTGTCGAGGAGATCGTACGTGCCGAGCACGAAGCGGTATGAAAACTCGCATGACCTTTCCGGCGGGAGCAGGGCGCTGCCCGGCTCCGTGACGTTGCGGTTGAAGTCCCATTTGAGATAGTCTATATCGTATTCCGAGAGGATCTTTTCCATCTGTGAGAAGACGTTGTCACGTACGTCCTTTCTCGATACGTCGAGAACGTACTGATAACGGCCGACCGACCTCTCGCGCTCCGGCAGATGAACGCACCAGTCGGGATGGGCGCGGTAAAGATCCGAATCGGGCGATATCATTTCCGGCTCGAACCAGATGCCGAACTTCAGCCCGAGCTTTTTGACTCCGTCGACAAGCTCTCCGAGCCCGCCGGGGAATTTCGTTTCGTTGACGTACCAGTCGCCGAGCGACGATCTGTCGTCAAATCTTTTGCCGAACCATCCGTCGTCCATGACGAGCATTTCAAGTCCGAGCGCCTTCGCCTCCGATGCGAAACCGAGAAGCTTTTCCGCGTTGATGTCCATATACGCGGCCTCCCAGGAGTTTATGAGAAGCGGACGCTTTCTGTCTCTCCATTCGCCGCGAACGACGTGCCTGTTGACGAGCTTGTGGAATGCGCGCGACATGCCGCCGAGTCCTTCGTTCGAGTACACCGCGACGGCCTCGGGGGTGACAAAGCTCTCCCCAGGCTCGAGGAAATATGAAAAGCCGTCCGGGCAGATGCCGACGTTTACGCGCGTGTCGTTGTAAAAATCACGCTCGGCGGATATTTCGAAATTGCCGCTCCACAGCAGGGAAAAGCCGTACGCCTCCCCGTGCTCCTCGGTCGCGTCACGCCCGACGATGGCGGTGAAGGGGTTCATATAATGGGACGACGCCCCGCGGCGCGACACGATCGAGGTCTTTCCGAGCGAAAGCGGCGCGCGCTCAAAACTGCGTTCGTTAAAATATTTGCCGTAAAGCCGTATCACGTCGAGGTCCTCTCCGCGGAGAGAGAACGACGCGCTGAATGCGCTCTCGACCCTGACGGGGGAATCCGCGGAATTGATTATGACCGCCCTGCGGGCTATCACCGGGAGATCCGCAAAAACGGTATAATAAAGCTCGGCCGACACGCCGGTCGCCGGGTCGCGCAGCAATACGGTCAGGGTTTCACAGTCGTCCTGTCTGTCACAGTACGTCGACGGCATGCCCTCGATTTCCGGTTTTCCCTTTGCCGTTTTGTGCGAAACGTAGCGGAAATCCGTCCCGACGTCTCCGTTTTTGTTCTTTACCGACACGGCCGGCATGCGGAAGTCGGCGACGGACGAGCCGGAATACTCAAGGGGCGTTCCGTCAGCCGAGAAAACGTGGCCGCCTATCGCCGGGTTTGACGGGATGAACGAAGGGAAGTGATCCCTAAAAATGTCGTTTTCTTCAAAAGGGATATCGGGGACGCCGTCTCCGAAATACAGGTGAACGGGATAACCGGCGCCGTTTATGCCGAAGATATAGCTGACTCCCGCGCCGTTCAGCGCGAATATCTTTTTGTTTTCATCATAGACGATCATGCGTGGCCTCTCTGATGTGTTTAACGTGATTTTCTGAAATTACCGACAGCGCCCGCCGTTTGAGCGGGCGCTGATTTTGCGTAAAAATGTTCAGGGAAAAACCTTCCCGCAGGAAAGCACGACGCCCTCCGTATCGGTGACTATCCTCTCGCCGCAGGGGAAGGTAAACGCCGTTTTTCCGTTTATCTCGCCGGAGGCTTTGGAGCCGTCGTTTTTCAGGGTATAGGTCTTTTCGCCTATTTTCTGTGCGTACTCACATCCGCCGGAGTCTCCGAGCGTCGACCAGATAAGCCGGCCGCGCCTGTACTCTACCCCGTACATGTGAACCGTGAAGTTCAGGAACGCGAGCGCCGTCGGGCCGTAATCCCCGTTTTTCGACGCCCTCGCCGCCTGCGGGACGCAGGTGAAAGGATCGAACTGCTGGGTGAAAAGGACGGGGTCGTTCATCGCGAGCGCGTCGCAGAGCTTGTGCCCGAAAACGGGAACGAGGCCGAACAGGCCGTAGTTTTCGAGCGCCCGGACCGATCGCTGATAGGTCAGCCCCTCGGGCTGGCCGCTCCAGTTGTTGTCCGGATCGGAGATGAACAGCGGATCGTTCGCGGCGACGGACGTCAGGGGCATGGGGGTAAAGAACTCGTTTTCGTTTAGCAGATGCTCGTTTACGAACCTGAGCGCTTTTTTCGTTTCGTACGCTCCGTGATACATCACGCGGAGATTGTTGTGGATGAGGGTATCGAGAAACTCATTGTCACAGTCGCGGTCGTACAGCGCCCCGCGATCTTCGCGCCACAGATAGGAATTGAGCGTCTTTTTCGTCTTTGCCGCTCGGTCAAGCCATTTTTTCTCCTCCCCGTTTCCGAGGAGCTTTGAGATCTCGGCGAGGGTGATACACCCGTCGTAGGAGTAGGCCATCACGTCCATAGATTCGTACGGGAGGCGCGCCTGTCCGTACGGCGGGTCGTCGCTGCCCCACGCGTTGGGGCCGCCGAAAAATCTCGCCGCGGAGTCCTCGCCCGTGTCCCACACGCAGAAGGATTCGAGACATCCGTTCCCGTCCGTGTCGCGGGTCTTCCAGAGATAATCGTCAAATCCCGAGAGTACGCGGTACAGGTCGTTCAGATAAACGGGATCTTTTCCCGAGAGATACCACATATTGAGGGCGTGATACGGGAAACAGTATCCCTGAAAATGCGAATACATTAACCGCATATTCCCGTTATCAAAATGCAGCACGGAGGGGATCCTGCCGTCCTCGCGGACGTTTTCCATAAAGAGCAGCTGATTGTTCATCGCGACGTCAACGTCGCGGGAGGCGTACATTTCGCCGCCCATCGGCTGGGTCTCGAGCCAGAGGCCGTTGTAGATCCCGCCTTCAACGAGCACGCGCCTGCCGTTCCAGCACTTTATGTTCTGCTTTTCGACGGCTTCGGCGGCGTCAAAAACCCGCTGCCACTTTTCGTCGCTCGTCGAAAAGCTTACCGAGGTCCGGGGGAAGATCATTGTCCCGCCGCAAGCTTTGCGTACGTCTGGTGCAGTTTGAGGAGAGACGCTTCCCAGCTGAAGGAGCTCTCGCCGAGCGCCGACGCGACCGTCTTGTGGTTCCTTACGCAGTCGCGGAAGAGATAGTAAAGCCGGTTGAGCGTGGGGGCGAAGAGCACGGAGATGTCGTAATTTCTCCCCTTCATTATGAGGTCAAGCATGAGCTCGTCGTTCTTGTCGTCGGTATATCTGTCCTTGAGGGTGATGTCGTAGTATGCCGTGACGACCGTACGATAGCTTTCGCAGGTCAGGGATTCGGTCACCTTTCCGACGAAGTCCGTATCCTCGACGTTGTAAGCCATGCATAGGACGGAGAAGTTGTCGTGAGCGTTGCTGTAATACTCTTTCTGATCAGCGGAGAGCTTGGGATAGGGAAGAACGCCGTAGGGATCCTCCATATCCTTGCAGTAATTTGAGAGGACGTTGACCGTCCCGTCAATGAACATGACGTTGCCCGCCGAGAACATCTTGTATCTGTCGCTGTATTCGCTGTCAAGGAGACTCACGTACGAGCCGTTGCTGTTGAAGAACAGATCGCTGACCTTTTCGTAGGCGAGCTGGAGCTTTTCGGTGTTCGTGGCGAGAGAAAGCTCGCCGTACGCGTTCTTAGCGGTCAGGTCAACGCCGAAGGACGCGGGATAGGCGTCGAGGTTCGTGACCACTCCGGCGGCAAAGCCGTAGAGGTCCTCGGTGTCGCGCGTGTCGTCGTGATTCTGGTCGACGTAGAGGTTCGTCGTGATTTGTTTGACGTATTCTATCGTCCAGTCTCCGCGCTCGACGACCTGATAGAGATCCTCGAGATGATTGTCCTCCGCCAGCTTCTTGTTGTAGAGATAGGCGTGAGCGAGCGCGAGCGTAGTCAGCGACATGTCGCCGACGGCGGCGTAGAGCTGCCCGTCAAGCCCGAAGGTGCTGTTGCAGTAGCTGTTCCACCAGGGCTGTTCGAAATTGAGCGGCCCGACCGTGTTGAGGTCCTTGAAAAGGCCCTGGACTATGATCGTCCCGGCGCGCCACGCGCACATGAGGACGGTGTCAAATTCCTGGTCGCCCGCAGAGAGGGACGTCGTTATGTACTGCTCGTGGATGAGCTGCCCCGCGCCGGACGAATATCCGGTCGTCACCATCGGGATTATCTCGATGTCGTATTTTTCCTCGATCGTGAAGTTGCGGTTGCGCACAGCGGCGTCAACGTAGTTCGACGAGTCGTCAGCGGTGAGCTCCCATTTCTGGTTGTCCATGCAGTTTATGCGGTACTTGTAGCCCTTGAAGCTCTGCTTCGGTATGCCGTCGTTTGCGCTCAGACGGTCGCCGCTTCCGCCCTGATTGTCCGGCACGCGAGCGGTGGTAGAGGAATCGTCTCCGCCGTTCCCGCCGTTTGCGCATGCAGCAAACGTCAGAGCCATGAGACAGGCGATAAGAAACGCCGCGATTTTACGGATGTTTTTCATTTGGTACCTCCGGGTCAGTTTATGACGTCGAGCCATACGAACGGATTTTTCGACGCTTCGATCGCCGCGCCGCGCGCGGCCATTATGGAGAGCGATTCCGCATGGGATACGGGCGCCTCACCCGTGCGGAAGAACCCGACGAGCGCCTCTATAAAACGCTTGAAGAAATCACTTTTTACCGTGATATCCTTGTTCCCCGACGAGGAACCTATCTGCATCGCGAAGGGAGCCGCGGGGAAAAAGCCGGATATCGAGCCGACGCGCCCGTCCTCAAATCTGTAGCAGACGAGATAATAGTTTTCGCCCGGGATATACATGACCTTTTCGGCTTTCGCTTTCATGAGCATGAAAAGCGGCTCGAGCTGATGGATAGAGTACGTCTCGAACTTCATAGGGCCCCAGGTGTTGATCGCCTTGATCCCGTCGGTGTCGATCCCCTTGTACTCGTCGGCAAAACGGAGCGCCGAGGTCGTCCAGCAGGGAGTGCCGTATTTCTCGGCGACGGCGAAAATGCGCGCGGCGGTCGGCAGATCGGGCGCGAACGTCTTGTCGACGTAGACAGGTTTGCCGGAGCGGAGCGGTATCTGACACAGCCGCTCGTGTTCCTCGCAGTTGTCGGGAGACAGGACGATTATCCCGTCGCTGAGATCGGTGAGCTCGCCGATCGTCCCGACCTCCTTAACGCCGTGCTTTTCGCACCATTGGGAGGTTGTCATCCCCGTATAGGGGCTCGGGCGGTCGCCGTAGGCCCAGGCGACCTCCATCTCCCCGTGGGAGGCCTCCTTTATCCATTCGGGATAGTTGTTGGCGTGCCACTCGTCGAGATAGTAGTCAATAAAACCGATCTTCATCGTCATGGCGCACCTCAGAAGGAGATCTCCCTGTTCTGCTCTGCGGAACGGTAGAGGTAATCGAGGAGCTTGGCGCTCTCGAGTATGTTGTCTATATAGTTGCGGTTGCGCTCGCCCGTGCGGACAGATTTAATGAAATCCCTGTCCTCGCACTCGTACATGTTGGTATCTCGTACTTGGGCTTGATCTCTGTCAGCTGCCCGTCCTTAACGGTATAGAGGGTGAAATCCGAGCCGTAATTCATGCGGACGCCCGCCTTGTCGCCGAGGAAGTCGATGAACATCTCGTTCTTGTCAATGTTCTGAGCCCACGCGCCGTTGAACGAAACCGACGCCTTGTCGGTCCTGATGAGCCCGGTGATAAAGTCCTCGACGTCGTTTATGCCGTTCGGGTCCATCGTGTTCTCCGCCCACATTCCGCGGTAGACGTAGTCCTTTATGTCCTTCGCCATCTCGGAGTAAGCTTCGCAGCTGACGGATTTCAGCTTGGCGCCGCCGAGGATGTAGAGGATGAGATCGAGGAAATGAATCCCCCAGTCGATGAGGACGCCGCCGCCGGACTGTTCTTTTATCGTGAACGGACCGCCGAGCCCGGGGATCGAGCGGTAGCTGCGGAAAGAGCAGTAAACGTGGTATATCTTTCCGAACTCGCCGTCGCGGTTCATCTTTTCAAGCGTCTCGACGGTTCTGTGATATCTGTTGCAGACGCCTATGTTGAGTATCTTTCCGGCCTTTTCCGCCTCCTCCGCCATTTCGAGCGAAAGAGGGTAGTTGACCGTTATCGGCTTTTCGCAGAAGACGTGCTTGCCTGCCTTCAGCGCGTCCATGGTGATCGTGTAATGGGCGTAGTTCGGGGTGAGTACGTAGACCGCGTCGACCTCCGGGTCGCTCAGAGCGATCCTGTAATCGGTTATGACCTGTTCGGCTCCGTATTTTTCCGCCTTTGCCTTCGCCTTTTCCGGAATAATGTCGCAGGCGTATTTGATTCTGACGTCGTCCATCTTCGAAAGAGCGGGGAAATGCGCAATCTCGGAGATCCTTCCGCACCCTATGACGGCGACCGTGACTTTTTTGTCTGACATACTTTGACCCTCCTGAAATTATGTCATTGTAATTATACCATGTTCCGCGGCTTTTTTCTTTGACTTAATCGGCATATTTTTTTAGCACATCGTGACTGGGCCGCAAAAGCACTTGAAAAATCGCGCGAAAAAGGGTATAATTTCATCGGCGGAGGGATAGAGTATGAGCCACGTCTACCACTTTGACAATAAATATTTCGACGATCCGAAGAGATGCGGCGGCGTAAACGTCTATCAGCTCGGCGAAATGATATGCGAGCCGACTACCGTCATAGGAGATCACCTTCAGAAATGGTATGAACTCACCTACGTCTTCGAGGGGAAGGGCAAGGTCGGAACGAACGGCACGGAGACTCCCGTTTCGGCGGGAGACTGTTTCGTGTCTCTTCCCGGCGACGTCCACAACATCACGTCAGACCACGACGAGCCGCTCAGGTACGGCTTCGTCGCCTTCATATTTGATAAGGACGGCGGACCGTTCGACGAGCTGACGGCGCGGCTCGAGACCTGTTTCGGAGGGTCGGACTCGCGGTGCGTGCGGCTCCCCGGCGAGGGCGACTCGTTCATCTCCATGTTTTCCGAGGTCTCGGGAAACGACTCCCTTTCTGAGATAATGATAGGCGTCCGTCTCAAGAGACTCGTCGTCAAGGCGATAAGGATCTTCGAGAGCGTCAGCGAGACGAAATACATCCCGAACAAAAAAAGCGACGAGGTGCTCGTTTACCGCGTAAAGGAATTCATCCGCGAAAACGTCGGCAGGATAGAGCGGCTGTCGGATATATCAAAAACCTTCAATTACAGTTTTCACCACATCTCGAGGTCGTTCAGCGACGTCTGCGGCATAACCCTCAGCAGTTATTACAGTCAGTACCGCATGGAGCACGCCAAGACGCTCATCGAAAACGGCTGGTCGATAACCAAGGTGAGCGACATGCTCGGCTATTCGTCGATACACGTTTTTACCCGCAGTTTCAGCAGATTTTTCGGTCAGACCCCCTCGGAATACAGAGATTTTCTCCGCGCCGGGAGCGGAAAAACGGCCAAAAACGACGGTTGACACCCCTCCGCGCGCCCTTACGGCGCGCGGATTTTTTTATGCCTGCGGAAAATGCTAACTGTTTTGTCATTTTATGCAAAAGACAAAACGGCGAAAAATATGTATAATAAGGTGAAAAAGCGGCGGTGGCCCTCTCGGCCGCGCCGATACGGAGGCATTTTATATGAAAAAGACGTTCCTTACGTTGCTTTCACTGATTCTCGCGGCTGTGTTCGTGCTCGGCTCGTGCGGCGGACAGAACGGCGGTCCCGCGGATACGGCCGCCCCGGCGGGCGACACGGACAGTTCTCAGAGCGGCGTCATCCCGATAGGGATCGGCTCGGGCTCGTACGTTGTCAGCACCATGGAAAAACTCATGGCGCTCGAGCCGAAGGAGGACACCGCGATCGTCATCCTGCGCGGATATTATTCGGCGGAGGACGGCGGAGGCGGCACGTTCTATTATGACAGCGGCTCCCGCGAGCCGGCCGACGGAGGGCTTGTTATCGACGGCGCCGCCCGCGGCAGATTCATCCGTTCGTGCGACAAAAGCGATCTCAACGTAAAATGGTTCGGAGCGCGCGGAAACGGAGCCGAAGACGACGCTCCCGCGATCCAGGCGGCGATAAACGCTCTTCCCACCCAGGGCGGAACGGTCCGCGTTCCGGGCGGCAATTACAACATCTCAACGACCATCCGTATAGGAGACGGCGACGCCGGAGAAAAAGTTTCGACCCGCGCCGGCGTCAAGCTCATCGGGGAGGGCGGCGGATTTGCGCACAGCACGCTGGCGTCGACGGTTTTCAGGGCGACGAAAGAGATGGAATGCATGCTCTCGGTCACCGGCAGGATCTCTGACGTCGAGATCGCCGGGATTTATCTCGGCGGAGAAGGCAAGGCCGAGGAATGTCTCCGCCTGCACTCCTTCTGCGGGAGTTATTTCCACAACATAACGACGATCGGATTCACCAAGATCGGCATAAACGTCATGGGCGGCGGATACCCGACCGGAAACTACAACATCTACAACAGGTTTGAGAGC
>JAFZCF010000089.1 GCA_017552165.1 Clostridia bacterium | reverse complement strand
CGCCTTTTCGGGGCGCGCTTCTTCGCTTATCCACCATTCGATCATGCGGAGATGCGCGTCGTTGTTTATGATCGTATCGAGCGTGTCCTCGGTATAGTCGCTGTATATCATTCCGGACGACGTGCGCTCGTCGTCACCGTATCTGAACGAAAGGTAGAGCACGCCGTCGGTTTTAAGCGAGCGCGAAACTCTTTTGAGCGTTTCGTTCATTTCGTCTTTCTTTACGTGAAGCAGAGAAGCGCAGACCCATACCCCGTCAAACACACCGTCATAGTCGAGCTTGTCGAATGTCAGCTGCCTGACCTTTTTGCCGATGATTTTTTCAGCCCTGAGACACATCTCGCCGGAGCCGTCTATCGGCGTGACGTCAAAGCCGCGTTCGATGAAAAACTTGCTGTCCCTCCCGCTCCCGCAGCCGAGATCAAGTATCTTCGATCCCTTAGAAAGCCACTGGAGATATTTGCCGTACTGTTCCGACATATCCGCGCCGAGAGACTCGGCCACGTATTCGTCCGCGTGGGTGTCGTAGTACCGGAGCGTCTTTTCGGTATCGTTCATTCCGTTACAATCCTTCCTTTTCCATATTGTACCACAAAAAAGCGCAATAATCAAGTCCGCGCGATTGACAACGCCGGCAAAAAAAGGTAAAATATTGTCAGGCAAATTCGCGGAGGAATTATTATGAAAAAAGCTGTTATCGGGATCGACGTGGGAACTTCCGGGGTCAAGGTGCTCGCGATGGATGAGAACTGCAAAGTTGTATGCAGCGTTACGGAGACCTATCCCCTTTATATGCCCGAAGAGGGCTGGACGGAACAGAACCCCGTCGACTGGTGGAACGCCACGGTTAAATGCCTCGGGATAATCGTTCCGCAGATAAAGGAGTATGAGCTCTGCGGCGTCGGCCTGTCCGGCCAGATGCACGGCATGGTCGCTCTGGATAAAAACAATGAGGTCGTCCGTCCTGCAATCCTGTGGAACGACCAGCGCACGGTCAGCCAGTGCGAGGAAATAATATCCCTTGCCGGCGGCAGGGAAGCGCTCGCCTCGTATACGGACAACAATATGCTGACCGGCTTTACCGGCGGTAAGATATTGTGGATGAAAGAGAACGAGCCGGACAACTACGCAAAGACGGTCAAAATAATAAATCCGAAGGATTATATCCTGTTCAGACTAACCGGGGCGATTTCGACAGACCTTTCTGACGCTTCCGGGACGGGACTTTTCGACGTCAAAAACGGAAGATTTTCGTCTGAACTGATTGAAAAGATAGGCCTCAGCCCCTCGCTTTTTGCCGAACCGCTTTTCTCGGGAGACGTCGCTGGATACGTGAATACCGACTGCGGACTCCCGGCGGGGCTTGCCGTTTTTGCCGGAGGAGGCGACGCCGTGCTTTCGACAATCGCTATGGGCGCGGGCGGAGGCGGCTCCGTCGGCGTGATGCTCGGGACCTCGGGCGTCGTTTCCGTCCACACGGACGAATTCCGCGACAACCGCGACGGCTCGATACAGTTCTCACGCTCGTGCGTCAAGGGTAAATATCACGCGATGGGGGTCACCCTCGCTGCCGCCGGCTCGGAACAGTGGTTTGCCGACACCCTCGGGGACGGAAATTTCAAGGAATGTGACAGGATAGCGGCGGAATCGGGCATAGGTTCCGGGGGCGTCGTGTTCCTGCCTTATATAAGCGGCGAAAGATGCCCGATAAACGACCCCGCGGCGCGCGGATGCTTTGTCGGCATTTCCGCCAAGACTACGAAGGGCGACCTCGCGCGCGCAGTTCTCGAGGGCGTGGCTTTTTCGCTGAGACAGGTTTACGAAAAACTCGACCCGTCAAAAAATTCAAAAAGGATTGTGCTCGCGGGCGGCGGCTCAAAGAGCCCGCTCTGGAGAAAGATCATCAGCGCTGTATTCGGGCGCGAGACAGTCATGCTCGACGGCGCCGGCGAGGGCTCCGGCTACGGTGCGGCGATCGTTGCCGGCGTCGGCTGCGGGATGCTTCCTTCGGCCGAGGAGGCGATGAACTCGCTCTCGGTCAGAACGACGGATGTTCCCAACGCATCCGACGTTGCCGAATACGAAAAAGCGTATAAAAGATATCTCTCGCTTTATCCGAGACTCAAGGGATTCTGATATGATTGCCCGGCGCGGCGGCGCCGGGCAATTTTTTAATTTTTCGTGACGTTCCCGTTTTCGCCGTGCCACTATGGACAAAACATCGGAAAAGGTGTATAATAATCAAATAATGGGGAAGGAGACGCTTTA
This sequence comes from Clostridia bacterium, assembly GCA_017552165.1. Next base: position 13,998 of record JAFZCF010000089.1, on the reverse strand, counting down.
ATGTTCGGTTACGTCCGCACGTCCGATGACGAGCTCAGAGTCAGGGAATACAAAGCCTACCGCGCGTTGTATTGCGGACTTTGCCGCGCTCTCGGCAAAAGCGTCGGCCGTCTCTCGAGACTGACCCTTTCCTATGATTTCGTCTTTCTTGCGATTCTCCGCTACAAAGCTCTGGGAGTGCTTCCGGATTTCGGTGAGATCTCCTGCGGAACTTCAAGGAGACAGGCGGCGGTGCACGACGACGTGCTCGATTACTGCGCAAGGGCAGGCGCCGTCCTTACGTGGTATAAACTTGACGACGACGTAAGGGACAGGCGCGGTCTTAAACGGCTTGCCGCCCGTGTGCTGCGGTCATGCGCGTCCGGAATGAAGAAAAAAGCCCGTCTTCCGGAACTGGAGATCAAAATATCCGACGGTCTTTCGAGGCTTTCCGAGCTTGAGAGCAAAATGGCGGGAGGCGACGAAAACGTGACGCCGGACGTTCTTGCCGAGGTGTCCGGAGAAATGCTTTCCGACGTGTTCTCATACGGTACGGAGGGCGACGCGGCGCGTATTCTCGGCGAAGCGGGACTGCATACCGGCAGATGGATATATTTTGCCGACGCGGCGGACGATCTTGCCGATGATAAAAAAAGCGGTCAGTTCAATCCTTTTCTCGGCTCCGAACTTCCCGAAAGCGAAAACGTCCGATGCGCGATGCTTATGGAGCTTAAAGAGCTCAGGGCGACGGTAGCTTTGCTGCCCGATGGAGGGGAAACGCTCGACGCGCTTTCCGACAATATCACGGGCTACGGAATGACCGCGCAGACCGAGGAAATCGTCGGCTCGCTCGGCAAAGCAAAAAAGAAAAGAAACGGCGGAGGTCGGCTCCGCATTAAAAAGGGGGGACGATTATGACGGATCCATACAAGGTCCTCGGCGTATCGAGAGACGCGTCGGACGATGAAATTAAAAAAGCGTACAGGGATCTCGCCAAAAAGTACCATCCCGACAATTACGCAAACAACCCTCTGGCGGATATAGCCGAGGAAAAAATGAAAGAGGTCAACACCGCCTATTCGGAGATCCAGAAAATGAGGGCGGAGGCGGCCTCCGGTCAGTCGAATACCGGCTCGGCATACGGCGACGGATTTGACGACTATTACGGGTCTTCATCATATACGTACACAGGCGACAACGCCCCGACGTTCCAGAAAGTCAGGGTGCTCATCAACGAATCGCGTCTTTCCGAGGCCGATGCGTATCTCAACAATCTTCCGACGGCGGCGAGAAACGCCGAATGGAACTACCTTAAGGGATGCGTCGTCAGGCAAAAGGGATTTTATTACGACGCTCAGAAGTATTTTGAGACCGCGTGCTACATGGATCCTTCGAATGAAGAGTATCGAAGGGCGCTCGACGCGATCCGCGGCGGAGCAAACACATTCGGAACGCGCTATTCGCCGTCAAACTGCTCCGTTTGCGACGTGATCAATACGCTCTGTATTGCAGACTGCTGCTGTGAGATACTCGGCGGCGACTGTATCCGCTGCTGCTGATTATGAAGGATAAAACAAAGACGGAAACGAGGCGCCTGACTGTTTCGTCGCTCCTCGCCGCGCTGAGCGTAGTCCTTTTGTACGTCGGCGCCGTGTCCAACTTTTTCAGTCTGACGGCTGTCGCCGTCGTCTCGCTGCTTGAACTGTTCGCTGTGGAGGAGATCGGGTCCCCGTACAAATACGCGGTATATATTGTGACGGGATTTCTTTCCGCGCTTCTCCTGCCCGATAAGTTCACGGCGCTTGCGTATATCGTTTTCGGCGGCGTTTATCCTATGCTGAGGACGTATTTCGAGAAGCTGAAGAAACCTTTTTCGATCGTCGCAAAGCTCGTTTATTTCAATCTTATCCTCACCGGACTGATTGCCGCGTCGCTTTTCGTTCTTGCGGTCGAAGACGAGGAGATGGGCTTCAACCTGATAACTTACGGTCTCGGCAACCTGGCCTTCATAGCTTACGAATACACTCTTTCGATGATCCTGGCGCTTTACAGACATTCTCTGCGCGACAGACTCAGGGTTGACCGGATTTTCAATAACAGAAACGAGGCAGATCATGACTAACAAACTTTTTATCTTTGCGCTTTGCGCGATAATCGCCGTTTCGCTGTGTGCATGCGGATCGGGAACAAGGGAGGCTTCGTCTTCTCTTAACGGCGTTATAACGTCCATTGACGGCAGCAAAATCGTTGTTTCCCTTATTGATGGCACGGACGTGACCGACGCGGCCTCGGACGAAAAAACCGATGCCGTGACCGATTCTGAGCCAGCAGGTCCGATTGAAAAGGAACCTGACGGTATCGGAGATCCGAGACAGCAGCGGGAAGAAAACAACGAGGGCGCTGCGGTTGTCGACAAAGAGCCTGACGGCATTGGCGACCCGAGGGCTCAGAACAACGCGGAAACGTCCGTATCTCAGGGAGAAACCGTTACGATAAATGTTGAATCGGATACGGAGATTTTCGACGCTGACGGGAACGGGAAAACGGCAATAAAACTGTCAGAACTTAAACCTGGCGACGCTATTTCGGTTACGTTTGACAAAAACGGGAAGGCATTGACAATAACCAGGAACAGATGAGATCGGGGCATCTTAAACACGATGACTATCGATAAAAGAAAAATAGAAATAATCGACGGCACACTCTGCGGTCAGCGCGGGCTGCTTTTCAGAGAAAAAACAGCTATCGCAAAAAAGGCGGACGGATACGGTGCTGATATTCTGCTTCTCCCGCCCGTAACAAAGAGAAAAGAAGACGAGATAATTGTCAAAACGGTTTCGTCGGCTCTTTCGCGCGCGTCGGTCGCCATCCTCGGAACCAACCGTGACGAGGTGAAAGCGGCGGCCGTGATCGCGGCAGGATGCGGCGGCACGGTAATCGTCGAACTTCCCGTTTCTCCCGCGACTATGGAATATTCTTTCCACGTCAAGGACGAGGGAATGAAAAAACTGATAACCGAGTTCGTTTCTCTTGTATGTCAGAGCGGCGCGAAGGCCGGTTTCTGCGCTTCCGACGCAACGAGGACAGACCCCGTGGCGCTTTGCGGCTTCTGTGCCGCGGCGCAGCAGGCCGGCGCGTCGTTCGTTGTACTGAGCGACGACGCCTGCGCGGCGTTTCCGGAGGATTTTGCCGCGCTCGTCGGTAATGTGGCGGAGGCAGCCGCCGTTCCGGTATTCGTCAGGCCGTCGAACGGTACGGGGCTCGGGCTCGCCTGCGCCCTTGAATCCATAAAGGCCGGCGCTTCGGGAGTCTTCTGCGACGCGGAGGGCAAAACTGTTTCAACGTCCGCGCTCTCCGAGCTCCTTCGCGAGCACGGCGACAGACTCGGCGTCGTTTCGGGGCTCAGGTTTACCGAGACGAAGAACGACACCAAAACCATCATCGACATTATTGCCGGAGAAAAGAACGCGGAGGAGAGGTCGGCCTCGACAGGGACCGTTCTTCTCGACGAGAACTCCGGCCCCGTTCAGATAAAAACCGCCGCGGAGACGCTTGGATATGAACTTACGGACGACGATCTCGTCCAGGTCTGCGCCGCTGTGAGCCGGGTGTGCGTGAAAAAGGGGACGGTAGGCGTCAAGGAATTCGAGGCGATAATCGCGTCCTCTGCACGCCAGGTCCCGTCGACTTATCACGTTGAAAGCTATACCGTCACGAGCGGCAATATGACCGGCGCAATGGCGCACGTCGTTCTGACAAACTCCGAGGGAAGGATAGAGTCCGTCGCGTACGGCGACGGGCCTATCGATTCGGCGTTCCACGCGCTTGAGCAGTGTATCGGCCTTCATTTCGAACTTGACGATTTCCAGATTCAGGCGGTTACGGAAGGGCGGGAAGCCCTCGGCTCCGCCATCGTGCGTCTTCGCTCGGACGGGGTTCTCTATTCGGGGAACGGCATTTCGACCGACATCGTTGGGGCGAGCATAAGGGCATACGTGAACGCTCTCAACAAAATCGTATTTGAGGGCGGAAAATGAAAATCTCATTCTGCACGGCGGATATTCCCGGAAGATCGTTTTTCGACTACTGCAATACCGCCAGGGAATACGGCTTTGACGGATTTGAAATATCGGATCCGATTACAGAGCGGCGTCATCATTCCGACAGTATTTTCAGAGATGACATGACGCAGGATTGCCGCCGCAAACTCAGAAACCGCCGGCTTTCTATCCCGGCGCTCAGCTGTCCCGTACCTGTTGACGATCCCGCGCTGCTCTCCGAGACGCTTGTGAAATATATCGACTGCGCAAATCAGGCGGGGGTCGATACGATTATCGTAAGGATAAGCGGCACGGATGAAAACGCTTATCGCGATAAACTTGAAAAGATGCTCGCCGAGGCGGAAAAGCGGGCGGTCTCAGTTCTTATCGAGACGTCCGGTCCGCTCTGCAGGACCGAGACGGCCGTCGGCGTCGTTCGCGGCTTTTCGTCAACCGCGCTCGGCGTCAGCTGGAACGTAAGGGAAACGTTTTTCCGCGGAGGCGAAACCGCCGAGACCTCTGTCAAGACGCTCGGCGCGTATATCGCCTACGTCAGGGTCGGTGATGAGCTCGACGGCGCAAGCGTACCGGTCGGGGAGGGAAGTCTTCCGGTCGGAAAGCTGATCGTCGCGCTTCGCTCGCTCGATTACGGCGGCTTCATCTGCGTCGACGGCGACAGCGGTATGTCCGACCCGGATATCGTCCTGACGTATTTTTCGGAGTTCATGAGGGGCATTTCCGGCACGACTGACAAAAATCAGCTTTATCAGAATCGTTCCGGCACCGGAACGTTCCCGTGGAAGAAATACGAGATCCTTGACTGTACCTTCTCTCAGGTCCTCGATAAAATGGCGGAGATATATCCGGATCAGTACGCTTTCCGCTACGTTACGCTCGACTACACGCGGACGTACGCGCAGTTCCGCGAGGACGTTGACCGCGCCGCCGCAGCTCTTATCTCGTTAGGCGTCAAAAAAGGACATCACGTCGCCGTGTGGGCGACTAACGTCCCCCAGTGGTTCATAACCTTCTGGGCGACCGTAAAGATCGGCGCCGTTCTCGTGACGGTCAATACGGCGTATAAGATCCACGAGGCGGAATATCTGCTCCGCCAGTCAGATACTCACACGCTCGTCATGATAGAATCGTCGAAGGACTCGGACTACGCGGCGATAATGAAAGAGCTTTGCCCCGAGCTCTCCGGGCATGAAAAGGGAAGACCTCTTTATTCGGGGAGACTTCCGTTCCTCAGGAACATAGTGACCGTCGGTTTCTCGCTTGAGGGGTGCCTGACGTGGAACGAATTTCTCGACAGGGCGGACAGGGTCCCGCTGGAGAGCGTCCGCATGATGGCCGCCTCGGTCAGACCGGATGACGTCTGTAATATGCAGTACACCTCCGGCACGACGGGCTTCCCGAAGGGCGTAATGCTCACCCACCGCAACATCATAAACAACGGCAAGACCATCGGTGACCGCATGGACCTCTCAACGGCCGACCGTATGATGATCCAGGTCCCGATGTTCCACTGCTTCGGCATGGTGCTATCCATGACGTCGATGATGACGCACGGGGGCACGCTCTGCCCGCTCCCGTATTTTTCTCCCCGCAGCTCGCTTGCGTGCATAACTCAGGAGAAGATCACGTGTTTTAACGGCGTGCCGACGATGTTCATCGCAATGTTCGGCCATCCCGATTTTTCAAAGACCGATTTCTCGCATATCAGAACGGGCATCATGGCCGGCTCGAACTGCCCGCCCGAGCTGATGAAGCGCGCCTCCGTTGAGATGAATATGAAGGAGATTCTGTCGGTTTACGGTCAGACGGAGTCCTCTCCCGGATGCACGATGGGCGAGGTGAACGAGAGTCTCGAGCTCCGCACCGAGACCGTCGGATCGGCGTTTCCGGGTATTGAGTGCAGGATAATCGACCCCGAAACGGGCGCCGAGCTCCCGGACGGGACGAACGGCGAGTTCGTCGCGCGCGGTTTCAATATAATGAAGGGATACTACAAAATGCCCGAGGCGACCGCCCAGACGATAGACGCCGACGGCTGGCTGCACACCGGCGACATCTGCTGCCGTACTCCCGAGGGATATTATCGCGTGACCGGCCGGCTCAAGGACATGATCATCCGCGGCGGCGAGAATATCTATCCGCGCGAGATCGAGGAGTTTTATCTTACAAACCCGAAGGTCAGGGACGTTCAGGTCGTCGGAGTGCCCGACGAGAGATACGGCGAGGAGGCCTGCGCATGGGTCATTCTCCACGCCGGACAGACTTCAACTCCCGAGGAGATGAAGGAATACGGCTACGGCCGTATGGCGCGTCACAAGGTGCCGAGGTATTTCCGATTTGTCGACGAGTTCCCGATGAACGCCGCCGGCAAGATACTCAAATACAAAATGAAAGAAGAATCCGAAAAGCTTGTCACGGAAGGCGAGCTTGTCTGATCCGGTATCAGGCGTTCCGCGTTCGGCATTTGCCGGCCGCGGAACGTTTTTTTGCACTCAACGGCCGGAGAAGGGCGTTTCGGGGCGGTTTTGTGAATTTCGGGTGAAAAAAATATTCAAAAAATCAAAAAAATTGTCACCGGGTACTTGACAGAAGCCGTTTAAACTGTTATAATTGCCCTATCCATATTTATTTAGGAGGAAATTCACATGAAGAATTTCACGAAAATCGTGGCATTCCTTCTGACTCTCTCGATGGTTGTCGTTGCTTTCGCATCCTGCCAGCCGAAAGAGACCGACAAGTATGCCGATTTGACGGTGTCTTCAAGAGAAGTTGTTGGAATCAACCCCGGACAGAGCGGCACCTCCAAAGTTTCCGTAACGCCCGACCTTTCCCTTGTAAAAGATTCCGATTTCTCTGATTACGCCGACTGGGAGATCTATAAGAGCGTTTTTGGCGAATATTATAAGTGGCTTCTCGCTTCCGAGAAAGAATCCGATACTTCGTCCAAGTACGTTGTCCAGGCCATTGCTGAAGCCAAGCTTCTCGAGGCCGGCGTTATGCTCCCGACATCCACAGATGGCGGTACCTACGCGCTTACGAGAGTTGCGTACGGCACCGGCAACAACTGCCTCTGGGGACTCGACAGCGACAGATTTGAGAACCTTATCATCGCTACCGATTTCATCAAGGCGGCTGACAGAGCCGAGCTCAAAAAGGCTTACCTCGAGCTCAAGGGAACCGGTAAATACCAGTCCTTTGTCAAGCAGTATCTCACCGAAAAGGGATACACCATAAAGAACACGTATTCATTCGGTTATTCCTCCGATCCCCGTACGTGGGATATCCTTAAGACCTACCGTTCGGCCGACAGCCGCGCTATCGTCAACACGATAGAGGGTCTTGTCTCCTACGACTGCGAAGGCAGACTCTGCTACGCTCTCGCAAAGGACGTCACCACCAGCGAAAATGAGACCGTTTATACCTTCACTCTCCGTGACGGACTCAAGTGGGTCAACCAGGACGGCGAGGAATACGCGGATCTCACCGCTCAGGACTTCGTCGACGGCATGCAGCACATGCTCGATTCGAACGCCGGACTTAACGGCCTTCTCAAGGGCGTTGTAAAGAACGTCACCAAGTACCTGAACAAGGAATGCGACTTCTCCGAGGTCGGCGTCAAGGCGGAAGGCAACAAGGTCATCTATACTCTTGAAGGTCCCACGTCTTACTTCCTCACGATGCTTGAGTACAACACCTTCTTCCCGGTATGCAAGGCGTACATGGATTCTCAGGGCGAAGATTACGGAACCGATCCGTCCCACATCCTCTACTGCGGTCCGTACATCGTCACGAACTACACTGCAGGAAACAAGATCGTTTTCTCCGCCAACGAGTCGTACTGGGCAGCCGATAAGATCAACATCAAGACGATCAACTGGCTCTACAACGACGGCAAGGACGTAACGAAGAACTATAACGACGCCAAGGCCGGAACTGTCGACGGTTCCGGACTCAACGCCACCACCATCCTGATGTGCAAGAGCGACGGACTCTTCGACGAGTACGTTTACGTTTCCGGAACTGACGCTACGACCTTCAGTGCGTTCGTCAACATCAAGCGCGGAAGCTTCAGCACCGAGGGCTACGGAATGGAATCCGCTCAGACCGAGGAGCAGAAGGCCGCTACCGCAAAGGCGGTCCTCAATAACAACTTCCGTCTTGCGATAGCTCACGCTGTCGACAGAGCCGAGTATAACGGCGCCAAGGTCGGCGACGACAACAAGCTCGAGAGCGTACGTAACACCTACACGCCCGGCAACTTCGTCAAACTCGCAAGAGACGTTGAGATCGAGATCAACGGCGTCAAGACGACCTTCAAGGCCGGTACATATTACGGCGAGATCGTTCAGGCTCAGCTGACCGCAGACGGCTCCAAGATCAAGGTCTGGAATGCGACCGGCGGTGACGGCGACGGATCCACCGACGCTTTCGACGGCTGGTACAACGTTGACGCGGCCCGCGAATACCTCGCAAAGGCGATCATCGAACTTTCTGAGCTCAATATAAGCAAGGATAACCCGATCCACCTCGACCTGCCTTATTACAGCGCAAGCGCGATCTACACCGCCTCTGCTCAGGCTTACAAGCAGAGCGTTGAGGCCGCCCTCGAGGGCAAGGTCATCGTTGACCTCGTCGCTACCGACGACGTTTACGGCTGGTACTACGCAGGATACTACTGCGATTACGGCAGCCAGTGCAACTACAATGTCTACGACGTTTCCGGTTGGGGTCCCGACTTCGGCGATCCTTCGACGTACCTCAATACGTTCAAGCCGAACGGCGGCGACATGATGCACGTGACCGGTATCGACTGATCCGACTCGGAATTAAGCAAAAGTTCGTTCGTTTCGGGAGGATGGCATCATCCATCCTCCCGAAAAATTTTTAAAAGAAGATTATCGAAATGACAAAGTATTTGCTCAGCAGAATACTTCGAGGGATAATCTCAATAATCATAGTCGTCGGGATCGTGATGGTACTTCTGTTCACGCTCATCGACAAAAGCAATATATTTATGCAGGATACTGTCTACACCAAGAAACAGGGTAACGACAGGGAAGTGTATAAATACCAGTGCTGGGACAACTACGGTTATCTGGATTACGTCTCTTACGGAGATTACCTCGTTGAACTTGAAGAATCGGGAGAGATAGATCGTGACACGAAATTCAGTGCCGCGGTTATTTCCAATTATGCGGCCGACGATTCTCCGCTCGTAGCGGAATACGTCGCTAGATTCCGCAGTTATTATGAGGCGAAAGGTTATACCTTCGTAAGGCTCGAGGCAATTTTTCAGAACGCCTCGACCGGCGCGCTCAAACAGGGGGGCGCACCGTATATATTCGTGTACAAGAACGCACCTGTTATTGTAAGGCTGTGGGAGTATTTTTCACACCTGATTACCGTTGACAATATCAATTATGTTGAGGAACCTATCGATAACCGCGGGCTCACCTTCACTTTCTTTGATCCCTTGTACGGAGGGACCAAGTTTTCGCCGGCAATAATCGGTAACGGAACTCAGCATAAGTATTTATTATATTTTGACAGCAGTTTCCCGTTTATCCATCAGAATCTTTTCTCGATAAATCTCGGGAAATCGTATTCGATCAATACAGGCGTCGACGTGTACGACACGATGACTCAGACCCAGGGTTCTATCGTCAAGTCGGAGATAACGTTCCCTGCCGGATACGTCGGACAGGCGTCGGTCGACCTTCATACGGCTACCTACAGCTCCGGGTCGTATTCGACCTGGGACGGCGAAAAATGGGAAGTCACAAACGACAAATATTATACCGACAGATACGTTGACAACTATACGCTCGTCAACAAGACGAAGGCAAGCTTCTCAAAGACAGGTTTCTCCTTTGTCATCGGTATTATTTCAACGTTTATCGCGTACGTTGTCGGTATCCCGCTCGGCATGGCGATGGCCGTAAACAAGGACAAACTCATCGACAAGCTCGGTACGATCTATATTATTTTCATAATCGCCGTGCCTTCGCTCGCGTATATATTCATGTTCCGTGCGATAGGTAAGGGCATCGGGCTCCCGACCACCTTTGACGTCGATAAGCTCACGCCGCTCATGTACGTTCTCCCGATCGTATCGCTTGCCCTCCCGTCGATAGGCGGATTCATGAAATGGGTAAGGCGCTATATGATCGACCAGATGAACTCGGATTACGTCAAATTTGCGCGGTCCGGCGGTCTTACGGAGAGCGAAGTTTTCAGGAAACATATACTTAAAAACGCAATAATTCCGATAGTTCACGGCATTCCCGGGGCGATCCTCGGGTCCGTCGTCGGCGGAATCATCACAGAGGGCGTTTACTCCGTGCCCGGTACCGGCGGCATGCTTGTCAAAGCAATAAACTACTTTGACAACGGCGCGATAATCGGTCTGACTTTGTTCTATTCCACCCTGACCGTTGTCTCGCTCATCCTCGGCGATATCCTCATGGCGCTCGTCGATCCCCGCATCAGTTTTACGTCGAAAGGAAGGTAATGAATATGCCAGTTAACGAAAAACTCGTGGACCTGAGCGAGTTCGGACTTTCCGACGAGGAGCTGTTCGCGCACTACGACAACGACGAGCTCGAATCGGAAAAGATAACGGCGCCTAGATACTCTTACTGGAAATCGGTGTTCCGCGTCTTCTTCCGCAAGAAGGTGAACATATTCTTTATCGCACTTCTCGCTCTTATCATCATTTTCGCGTACGTTTACCCGTTGATTATCGGCTATAATCCCGACGTCGATCCGTGGGCTTTCGTCAGGACCCCGTCGGCAAAACACCTTAACCCCGTAGAGGCGGTACAGTATCACGGATTCAGCATTCACTGGATTCTCGGGAGCGGCGATCAGGGTCAGTCAACCTTCGATTCGATATGGTACGGTTCGAGCATTTCCATATCTCTTGCGCTCGTGTGCGCCGCGATAAACATGCTTGTCGGAATACTTCTCGGGGCGGTGTGGGGCTTTTCGAAGAAAGTCGATATCGTCATGACCGAGGTATATAATATCATCGGAAACGTTCCTTACGTCCTGATCATCTCCGTCCTTGTAAGGATACTTACGGGGTCATTCTGGACGATGGTTTTCGCTCTTACGATAACCGGCTGGCTCGGCATAGCGTACTTTATCAGAACACAGGTCATTATCATCCGCGACAGGGAATACAACCTCGCGTCGAGATGTCTCGGCACGTCGGTATTCCGCATCGCGGTGAGAAACATTCTCCCCTTCATGACGTCGATAATAATGACGCTGCTCGCGACCGAGATCCCGTCATACATTTCTTACGAAGTGTACCTTTCGTACATAGGTATCGGTATGCGCGAGATGTCGCTCGGTAAGATCATTGAGAACACACAGCCGTATATGTTCGTCAAGGCGTGGGGATTTGAATACTGGAGCCCCGTCGTAATCGCGTCGGTGATCACGGTCGTTCTTTACGTCGTCGGCCAGAACCTCGGCGACGCGTCCGACCCGCGGACTCATATGTGAGGTGCGTATGGAAGACAGAAAAGTACTTCTTTCGGTCAAGGACCTCGAGGTGAAGTTCCACGTAAGGGGACGCGTACTTACCGCCATCAGGGGCATCTCGCTTGATATTTTCGAAAATGAATCAATAGCCATAGTCGGCGAGTCCGGCTCCGGGAAATCGGTTTTCACGAAGACCTTTGCGGGCATGCTCGACTCCAACGGCTTTATCAGCCACGGCGATATCATTTTCAACGACGACGAGCTCGTCGAGACAGTTGTCGCATACGACAAAAAGGGCAGAGAAACAGTCGAAAAACTGCATGCTGAACTCAATCAGGGCGCGGGACTTGAGGCCGGCTCTGCCACGTGGCAGAAGCTGAAAAAGCTTGATACCGAGCACAAACTGCACGCCTCGCTCAGCGAAGAGGAACAGGAAAAGTTCGAAAAAGAGCTTGAAGACCTTAAATTCGCCCAGACGGAGAGCTACAACTACAAACTGACGCTCGATTCCTCAAAGGAAAAGGCGCTCATCAAAGAGACCGAGAAAAAGATTTCCGATTACAAAAAAGCGATTAAGGATCTTGAACTCAGACGCAAACAGCGCGTAGCCGAGAGAAAGGCCGAGGCGGCAGCCGACGCCGAATATCAGGCGAAGTATGCTAAAGAGAAGGTGGAGCTCGAATCGGCGTATGCCGAGGAGTGCCGAGCCACTGTAAGCGAAGTCGTCTCCGCGCGCAATCTCGTTATTGCCAAGGAGATTCTCCTTTCGACGGGCAGGATCGGGGGTATGAGAGGCGCGCGTATGCGCAAATCCCTGCTCAAGGCGTGTATAGAGGCAATGAAGACCGGCTCCGACCTCGGCGACGAGGAAGTAAGAAACAGGGTCTTCGATACCGTCATTTTCCGCGTCAGGTACATTGACGAGACCGAGAACAAACTTCACGGCCAGTGCGTTCTCAACCTTGCAAAGATCAAGGAGCAGACCGACTGGACGCAGATCCGCGGAAGAAAGATCGCGACGGTTTTCCAGGACCCGATGACCTCGCTCAACCCTATCATCACGATAGGAAAGCAGATCATGTCCGTCATCCTGAAGCATCAGAACTGCACCGAGATTGAGGCGCGTGAGCGTGCGCTCACACTGATGAAAAAGGTCGGTATTCCGAACGCCGAACAGCGTTTTGACGATTATCCGTTCCAGTATTCCGGCGGAATGAGACAGAGAATAGTTATTGCTATCGCCCTCTCGTGCCAGCCGAAGATTCTCATCTGCGACGAGCCGACCACCGCTCTCGACGTCACGATCCAGGCGCAGATTCTCCGTCTGCTTAAAAAACTGCAGAAGGAATTCAATTACACGATCGTTTTCATCACCCACGACCTTGGCGTCGTCGCTAACGTCGCCGACCGCGTGGCGGTGCTTTACGCCGGACAGATCGTTGAGCTCGGAAACGTTGACGAGGTGTTCTTCGATCCGAGACATCCCTACACGTGGGCTCTAATGTCGTCAATGCCTCAGCTTGCCGAGCGCAACACCGTGCTGTATTCCATAACCGGCACGCCGCCGTCGCTTTATAACAAGATCGTCGGCGACCCGTTTGCGCCGAGAAATCCGTATTGCATCAAACTCGACACCTTGAAAGAGCCGCCGATGTTCAGGATCACCGACACGCATTTCGCGAAGACCTGGCTGCTCGACCCGCGCGCTCCGAAAGTTGAAAAACCCGAGACGATCCAGAATATACACGAAAAGCTTATAAAAGCTTTCAACATCTGAGGGAAACGTTATGTCTGAAATCAATAATAATACAATAGATACCAGCGTTTCCGCGTCAGGGCAGACTGCGAAGCACATTCCAGAGCAGGGTCCTCTTTCCGACGACGGCAGGGAAATAATCCTTTCGCTCAAAAACGTCGATATAACCTTCGGCAAGGGCGATAAGGCAGTAAGAGCCGTAAAAAACGCGTCGTTTGATATTTACAAGGGCGAGACTTTCTCTCTTGTCGGCGAGTCAGGATCGGGCAAAACCACCATCGGCCGCGCGATAATCAGAGTCAATCCCTGTGCAAACGGCGAGATTGACTACAAGGGCGTCCGCATTTCCGGCAAGATCCCTCATTCGCTGGACCGCGAGGTCACGCGAAATATACAGATGGTCTTCCAGGATCCTGCAGCATCCCTTAACGAACGCGCAACCGTAGATTATATCATCTCGGAAGGGCTTTACAATTTCCATCTTTTCAAGGATGAGGCCGACCGCGTCGCGAAGGTCGAGAACATCATAAAGGAAGTCGGTCTTCTCCCGGAGCATCTTACGAGATATCCGCATGAATTCTCGGGAGGTCAGCGGCAGAGGATAGGGCTTGCACGCGCGATGGTTATGGAGCCGCAGTTTGTGGTAGCCGACGAACCGATTTCCGCGCTTGACGTGTCGATACGCGCCCAGATTCTTAATCTTCTGAAAAAGTT
>JAFZCF010000088.1 GCA_017552165.1 Clostridia bacterium | reverse complement strand
CGGAACAGTTCGGCGTTTTTATCGCGGTACGCATTCAGCTTTTTCTCTTTTTCGATTTTTCCCACGCCGAGCAGATCGTCAACGCTTACGTTGTAATAGGACGCGATAGCCGGCAGCAGCGTTATATCCGGGTATCCTTCTTCGCGCTCCCATTTGGAGACCGCCTGGGTGGAAATGCCGAGATGGTTCGCCAGATCCTCCTGCGTGTTGCCTTTTTCTCTGCGTAGCTTTTTTAATTGCTCGCTCAATTTAATATTCATGGTTTTCTCCTAAGAATTAAAGTAACAAGCGCTTGTTCTGGCTATATATTAGCATAAAGAAAATGCAAATACAACAACCGCGTTGTTTATCTTTAGTTGTATTTTGCAACGGATAGTTGAATGATGCTCTGACCAGACAGACATAGTCAACGCAAAAGGGACGTGATGCGATTTTGATGGCCGCTGGTTGTCAAAAGCGCTTTTGCGTTGGTTTCGCGGAAATCAGCACAGATTAGATCAATTACAAAGCTAAGCACAAAAAAGAGACACCTGCTTTATCGCAGGTGCTCTGACGGTCCCGCTTTTTGAAGGTTATTCCCCGCGCCTGACCGTGACGAGCCCGTCGGCGCGCTCAAACGCCACGGCAAAGGCGGCGCGGTCCGCCTCGCAGTCCGCGTTCGAGGTCCTCTCGGCGAGCGCGGGAATGAGCTTTCTCGCTATGCCGAACTCGAGGTCGGCGCCCTCCGTCGGGTCCATGTTTTTGATGTTGTCCCCCCATGCGCATATCTGTCCGCCGAGGACCTTTTCTGTCGGCTCGACAGTGAGCCCGCCGGCGGCGTGCGAGGCGTCCCACCAGTGATTCCAGAAATAAACGTTCCAGTCGAGCACCTCGTCCTGCTCCCAGTGCGGCTGGGGCGTTACTATGTAAAGAGGCCTCCACGCGGCGTTGAGCACGCAAAATCCCCCCTCGAGCAGGTCGCGGGTGGACTGATAATAATTCTCCCATGAGAAAACGAGCACGCGCTTGTCAATCTTTCCGTTCCATTCTTTAGGAAAGCCCTCCCACACGACGGGGACGCGGCCCTTTGAAAGAATGATCTCCGTCAGGCGCTTTATATATTCGCCGTACAGGTCGCGCTCGTCCCTGAGACCGCGGGCGTCGCGCCACGCGACGGTATCGGGACAGCCGTTCCAGTTCCCTATCGCCGCCTCGTCGCCTCCGACGTGAATCATCTCCGAGCCGGGGAAAAATCCGCACAGCTCGCCGTACAGCGCGTCGAGGCCGGCAAACGCCCTGTCGGTCGCCTCGATAATTCCGTTCGAGCCGAATATCTCGGGATACGCGTCGTTGAAGGGCTTGCAGTGTCCCGGCGCGTCGATCTCGGGGACGAGCGCGACGCCGCGCGACGCCGCGTACTCGGCGATATATTTTATGTCGTCCTCCGTGTAGTGTCTGCCCGGGGTGGAGAGCCTCGGAAATACCCTGCTCGGGAGAGTATAGCTCTCGTTGTCGGTGAAATGGAGCTGAAGGACGCTCATGCCGTAAAGCCACAGTATATCGACGTAATCGAGGATATACCTGACGGGATGCCACTGACGCGCGAGATCGAGCATGAACCCGCGCCAGGCCTTGTCGGGTTTGTCCTCTGCCGTAAGAGCCGGCACGGTGAGCCCGCCGCCGTCTCGGCGAGCGAGCTGAAACAGCTTTGCGAGAGCGTGATTTGCCCCCGGGAGGCCGCCCGCGAAAATCTTTATCCCGCCGCCCTCCGGCAGGATACGGTACTCCTCCCCGGCAAGCGATGGGTCGAAAACGACGTCGGCGTCGCCCCCCGCCGGGACGGACCCGAGCCGGACGCCGAATATCCTCTCGACGTTGTCGGCAAAAGGCGCGACGGCTTTAATGAGATCTCCCGCCGTGTCCGCCGACACCGTGCGGACGGAGATCGGCTCTCCCGATATTGCGGATTTTTTGGGCTGAGGTATCGTCAGCATGGTTTTTCTCCCCGATTCTGATTCATTTTCGGACATCTTTTTTATCTGCGCGGTAAAAAATGGTATTGCCACGGCGGCGACTTTATTATATAATGTATCCGGCCCGCCGGTCCGGCTGATATTCTATCAGCAAGAGCGGGTTTTGTCAACAACAAGAGGTGTTTCACGGATATGAAAAAAATCATTTCGATAGCGGCCGCGGTTATGCTCATTGCCGCTTCCGTTTTGCCGGCGGTCACGGTATCGGCCGCCCAGGCGCCGCAGATATTCACGGGACAGAAAAGCGGCACGGTGACCGAGCTGAAAAACGGCTCCGGACAGAACACGGGCGTAAAATGGTCGGAGATAATCCTGAACAGCGGAGCATACGGCTCGAGCGAGGCGAAGGTCAATCTCGTAGAGTTCGATCTCGCAAACACCAATCTCTCGCTCGACGTCATAAACAACGGCCAGTATATAACGAGCAAGGGAAAGGTCTCGGCGTCGGCCTCGGCGTTCAACTCGGCCAACCCGGGAAAGACGGTGCTCGCGGCGGTCAACGGAGATCTCTGGCTCGTCGAAAGCCAGTATAAAAACACGATCCAGTCGGGAAAAACGCTGTACGTTTCGCGCGGCGCCCTCATGATAGACCGCGAGGTATGGGCCTCCGCGCAGATAGATCAGGAAAATCTCGATTCCACGACTTTTGAAAAGGGTAAGCCGACGGAGGAGCGCCCGGCGTTCGCCGTCACAGACACAAACCAGCCGTTCGTCGGCTCGCCGGTCTTCGCATTCACGATGACAGTGAACGGAACGACGGTCAAGGCTAACGGCCTCAACCGCCTCCCGGCGAGGAACGCGATAATCATATACAATCAGCGCGTGGGCTCGGCGAACTACGCCCTTGACGATGCCTACGAGGTCGAGATAGACGTGAACGGCTCGGACGCTTTCACCGTCAACGGTACTGTGACCGGCACGGTCAGGGCGGTCTATCCCGCAAACTCGGCGACGAGGCCGGCCATCTCGGCGGGCAAGCTCGTCATCACCGCCCGCGGCAACCGCGTGAGCGATCTGCAGAACAATTTCCCGGTCGGCAGCACGGTATCGATAAAGTGCACCGTCACCGACAGATTCGGCGACGTATATACGAAAATGTGGCCGAACGTGGTCGACTGCATAGGCGGATGGATGCAGCAGCTCAACTCCAAAACCCCGGTCACCTTCAACAGTGAGCAGACGGACTATCCCACGACGATGATAGGGATAAAGGACGACGGGACGGTCATGTTCGCGACGGTCACCTCGCAGACCGACAAGAGCAGAGCCGCGCTCCGCTATGACCTTGCATTCCGTTTCTGCTGCGAAGCGGGATACAACAGCGTGTTCTATCTCGACGGAGGCGGCTCGACCACATGCGTCACTCTCCAGAACGGCACCTATACGGTGAGGAACAAATGTTCCGACGGTAGCGAGCGCTCCGTCATCAACTCAGTCGCCGTCTGCTGGAACGACACGAAGGTATGCTCCAAGCAGGGCAAGCTCGATTACATAATCAACAAGGGCGCCGACATGGTGTCGGCGTCGCCCGAGCATTTCGACTGGGCGTGGACGATGCTCTCGACCAGTCTCTCGTACAGCAACTCGATAGGCGCCTTCAGGGCGGCGACGTTTGAAGGCGAAAACGCTTTTCAGATTAAAGCCGGCGGCGCAGACGCGTTTTTCCCGCTCCATTTCACAACGCACAGGGAGATCCGCGCGCAGGACTATCCGTATATCGTTCTCAAGGTCGGGACGGACCTGAACCGCAGTTCTTCCCTCCGCCTGTTCCTCCAGTGCGGAAAAGATGAGGGCGCGACCGGCAAGGTCACGGTGGCCGAGACGATCCAGGGCTCAAGCGCCGGATGGCAGTACGTCGTTTTCAAGCCCGGCACGCAAAGCGGCTGGACCGGGAGGGTGAACAACATCCGCATCGACCTGTTCGACGGCGGCGAATCGAACAGCAATTCGATATATATCGCCGGCGTGACGCTCTGCAAGACCCTTGAGCAGGCGAACAAGGTCAAGGACGGCTGGCTGCCCACAGGCGCGGTCACCGATTCGCTCACTTATCTTTCGTCGGGCGGCAAACAGGGCTGCTACGACGGCAGCTACACGATCAAGTTCGTAAACGACAACGGCGCGGTCCTCCAGACATGCGAGGTCGCGGGCGGCGATATGCCCTCGTACACCGGCGGGACCCCGACGAAGGACGCGACTGCCCAGTACACTTACACATTCAAGGACTGGTCGCCGGCAATCGAGACCGCAAATGGCGACGCGACCTACAAAGCGACGTACAAATCCACAGTCAACAAATATACCGTCAGGTTCCTGAACGAGGACGGCACCGAGCTTCAGAGCTCAAAGCTCGACTTCGGAAAGACGCCCTCGTATAAGGGTCAGACGCCGGAAAAGGCGCCCGGCGACGGCCTCGTCTACACCTTCTCGGGATGGAGCCCGAGCATATCAAAGGTCTCCGGCGACGTAGATTATACCGCGGTATTCGAATCCGCGCCGGCTGCCGACACCGACGAAACCTCGTCCGACGTATCGGAAACCGTGACAGACGTTTCGTCGGAGACCGAAACTCAGGATATCGGAACGTCCGAGCCGGTCACCTCCGAGAATGTGACCTCCGAGGCGCTCACTTCCGAGACCGACGCTGAATCCTCCGCCGGCGAAACGACGGCTCCCGATGAGTCCGTCACCGAAAAGACCGGCGATACGACCTCGCAGTACGTGATAAGCGACAATCACACGGGGCTCTACGTCGTCGTCGGCAT
>JAFZCF010000087.1 GCA_017552165.1 Clostridia bacterium | reverse complement strand
TCTTGCCGGAGATGCCGACGTAGTCGCCGGTCTTTACCGTCACGCTGCCGAAGACCGCGTCGCGCGACGCCTTTGACACCGTGCAGGTGACCGCCGAGCCGGCGGCTTCGTTCATAAGCGAAACGAGCTCGTCGGCGTCGCGGGCCGAAACGTCGGCCGCAGACATGGCGAGATAGCCCTCGCCGAGGGATTTCGTCGGGACGACGCGCGCGTCCCCGTCCCACATTCCGGCGGACTGCTCCGCCGCCATGACGACGTTGCCGTTGTTCGGCAGGACGATGATGTGCTCCGCGTCGGTCTTTTCGAACGCTTTGAGGAAATCCCCGGAGGACGGGTTGTTGCACTGGCCGCCCTCTATCACGACGTCAACGCCGAGCTTTTTGAACATATCGACAATGCCCGCCCCGTCCGCGACGGCGACGAAGCCGTATTTTTTGGTTTTTTTGAACATCGGCTCCTTCTTTGCCTGCTTTTTCAGCTCGGACTCGTGGTGCTGGAGCGTCATGTTCTCGATTTTGAGGGTGAGGAACTCGCCGAACGAGCGGCAGTAGGTGAGGACCTGTCCGGGGTCGAAGGTGTGGACGTGGACCTTGACGATCGAGCCGTCGCGGAAGCACACGACCGAGTCCCCGACCGAGTTGAGCCAGCCGGCGAGAGCGGACTCGTCAAAGTTTTCGATATCCGTCTTTGCCCTCTGGAGGCGGAGAAGGAACTCGGTGCAGTAGCCGAAGGTCAGCTCGCTGTCCTCGGTGAAGAGGGACAGATCGACCTTGTGCGGGGCGGCCTCCCCGGTCTGAGCGGACGCGGCGATTTCTTTGCCGTCGAGGACGTCCCTCATGCCGCGGGCGATGCAGATAAGCCCCGCGCCGCCGCTGTCGATCACTCCCGCCTCGGCGAGCACCGGAAGGAGCTCCGGAGTGTGTTCGAGCGAGATCTCGGCGCCGGCGATGAAGTCGTCGAGCCATTTGGCGGCGTCGTCTCCGTCGGAGAACGACCTGTTCGCGTGTGCCACGCCCTCGCGCAGGACGGTGAGGATGGTGCCCTCGACGGGGGTGGAAACCGCGCCGTAGGCCTCGTTTACCGCCGCCTCCGCCGCGCGCATGATGTCGGAAGAGTCGGCCTCGAGCGTGCCGGCAAAGCCCTTTGCGATGCCCTTGAAGATTCTTGAAAGGATGACGCCCGAGTTGCCCCTCGCGCCGACGAGCATACCGCCCGCCGCGCGGTCGGCCGCCGCAGAGAGCGGCTCGCCGGATTTTTCGCTCTCTCCGGCGCCGGCGCTGATCGTCATATACATATTGTCCCCGGTGTCGCCGTCGGGGATCGGGAAGACGTTGAGGTCGTTTATTTCGGATTTTCGTTCGTTGAGCGCCGCGGCTCCTCCGCGAACGAGCGCGAGGTAGAGGGAGGCGCTGAGTTTCCGGGACATGATCGGTGAAGCTCCTGTTATAACCGTTTTTGCGGCAGACGGAGACCGCCCGCCGCGGGGAATTATTCAAAATATTATTATACTATAAAACTAACCTGATGTCAACCTTCCGCGTGAAGAGAGCGAAGCGTCGCCCCGACGCCCCGTTTGCTTGCCCCGCCGGCCGGGCAGGCGCGCCGCCCCGAAAGGCTCCCTTGTCCGTCGGCAGGATGCGC
>JAFZCF010000086.1 GCA_017552165.1 Clostridia bacterium | reverse complement strand
GCCGCGAGGAACCCCGACAGCCAGCTTTCGGTGAGATTCCCGCGGGTGAGCGCGAGGTATCTGACGAAAAACTCGGGAACGAGGAACTCGAGGGCGAAGGCGTCGGCCTCCCGCTCGGCTTCCCGCCGTTCGGTCTTTCTCCCCGCGTGGTGCAGGAGGATGTGCCCGTATTCGTGCATCACCGTCTTGACGGCCTCGGGCTCTAGCCGCCTGGCGCCCTCCACGTCGACGTAGATTATGCCTATGCCGCCGCGGAGCGCAGACACGCCGAGAACGCCGTCCCCGGGCGCCGATATCTCCGAAATGTCGCAGCATATCACCGGCTCCTCGCTGACGAGCGCCGCGTAGTCGAGGGATATGAGGGCAAACCTGCCCCTCGGGTTCTGAAGCTCAAGCAGACGCAGCGCCGTCCGCTTTATCTCGGCCTCACGGCTTGGGCTCACCGTTTCTGCCTTTCCCGCCGGCGTTTGAGAGGTGGATCCGGAGATTCTCCTTTATGTTCCCGATGATGCGCTCGTACGCCGCGTCGGATATGTTTTTCGTCGATCTCAGCATGGCGATGAGCTCCGCCTCGTCGGCCGGGAGGACGGGGTCCTCCTTTTCGCAGAGGCGCTCGAGGGAGACGTTGAAATAATCCGACAGAAGCTTGAGGTGCTCCATGCCCGGGGTGCGCTCGCCGTTTTTCCAGGCGTAGACGACGGTCTTAGGCACCTTTATCTCGCGCGAAAGGGTGAGCGCGTTTATTCCGCTTTCTCTGAGAAGAGAGTCAAGGACGTCCTTGAACATGTCTTTTTCTCCTTTTTTCCTATATCGCGGAAAATGTATTGACAATTTTCCCCGATTGTGGTATAATATACGGCAAAGGGACGGCGTCCCGCCGCCTTGAACGTATTATACAAAAACGAGCGGGAAAAGTCAAGCACTTTTTCCCGCATACAGGAAGCAATTAAGCAAAGGAGACAACAAAAATGACTGAATGCAGGAAAAAGGCCGACGAATTTCTCAAAGAGTTTTACGCGTCCTCGGACGACGAGGCGTACATGCTGAGCGTGGTCGAGGAGGCGGATTCTCTCAAAAACGAGCTCGGCGGGGAGCTCCCCGCCGGGCTCGGGTTTACGGAAGACGTACGCGGCCGGCTCATATCGCTCGAGCTGATGCGCAGGGTGATGGACTCGATATGCGGCGCCCTCTCGGAAAGCGAGAAGCAGGTGATGCAGGGCGTGTACCGCGACCGCCTCTCGGCGGATCAGATCGCCGCCGACCTCGACCGCGAAAGATCCGAAGTTTACCGCATAAAAAACCGAATGCTCGACCGCATCGGCCGCCTCCTCGGCGGGTGAGTCACAGCCGGGAGCCGCATTCGGGGCAGAACTTGCCGTGATCGGGCGGGAGCTTATAGCCGCAGCAGGAGCAGAAATTCGGGCCCTTTCCGGAGGGCTCTTTTTTGTTCTCGGGCGCCGGCCTGACGAGCGGCTTGCCGTCCCCCGTCATGCCCATACCCGTAAATCCGGCGGGCGGCGCGGGCTCGCGTATCATGGTGTTCCTCATCGGCTCCTTCGCCGCCGCGGGGACCGATATTTTGTCGAGCATGTCCTCGCGCGCAAAGACCCAGAGAGGCATCGACGCGTCGAAGACAATCATGCGCGTCGTGAGCATATCCGGCAGGACGTCCACGCCCGTGTAAGACCCGAAATCCTCGTCTATGAGGTTCTCGGGGACTATATGGACCGCTTCCCTGTCGTACGCGTAGCTGACGACGTGGAATGGCCGGCTCTCGGGCGCCCACGGCAGGGTGAGGCGGTTGCCCTCTATCGTGAGGAAGCTCGAGCGGTCGCCGCTCTCCGCCCATTTTACCCATTTGCCCTGAAGCCCCGGGAGGAACTCGTCGTCCCTGATTATTATGTGATCGAAGGGGCCGTTCTCCACCTTTTTGAGGGTGTAGAGCGTCTCGCCCATTATCGTGTAGAAATAGAGCATTTTGAGCTCGCCGTTTTCGTACGCGAGCTCCTTTATCCAGGTGAAGGGCTGCCCGTCCCAGGTGCGGGAAAGGACGCTGTCGCCGAGGGTGATGACCGTCCTCTCGCCCCGCTCGAGGGCGTCGGCGTCGTACGAGACCGTCGTTTCGAGCGTCACGTCGCGGCGGTATCCGCGCACCGTGAGCTTTTCATCGCGAAACTCGAGGTAGTAGTGGTACCCTTCCTCCCAGTATCCGTTAAGTCTGTCGGAATATCTCATGATTTCACTCCATTCTCATCTTTGCGAGGCCGGTGAGCACCCTGAGCATGCTTATCTCCGCCTCGCGGTTGTTTTCGAGCATATTATATACGCCGTCCTCCGAGAGGACGCCCCTCTTGAGATCGGGAGGGAGCTTTCCCGCCTCGTCGGCCTCGAAGTCGCCGAGCCACGTCCCGCTGCCGTAATAGTCCGTGAGCCTGGAAAGGTCCCCGAGACATTTCTCGTATTTGTCCAGCGCCGAGAGCAGCCCGTCAACGGCCTCGCGGCAGGCGTCGAAGCGCCTTTCGTTTTCCTCTATCCTCTTTTCGCGTTTCACGGTCTTCTCCTCTCACATCCCGTCGGGGAAATATTCGTCAATGATCTCGCCGCTTATGCCGTAAATGTCGGCGGCGGGGACGACCGTCCCGTTCTCGAAAATCACGGCGCGCCTTATCGGGTCGAATTTCACGACCCTGCCCGTGACGTCGAGATACGCGCCGCCGGGCTTGGTCTTGTCCGGGAGGAAGTACCTGACGGTTATCTCCGGGCGTTCCCTCACGTGGGCGAAGACGACGCCGAGCCGCTTGTCGAGCTCGGCTCTGACGTAGTCGTCGAGATCCTCGCGCTCCTCGGTCGTACGCTCGACCTCGGCGAGAACCTCCTTGTATCCTTTCGGGAAGAACGGCCTGAACTGCGCCGCAAAGCTCGATCTCTTGAGCTTCTTCTCCCACTGCGCCACGTGGTGCGGGAGGTTTATTATATCGTCGTAAGGGCCCCTGTTATCCGGCATGGTGCTTCTTTTCCTTTCCGCCGTTCACGGTGACCTGCCCGACCTCCGGCACGGAGAGCATCTGCTCCCTGAAATAGAGCAGCAGATTCTCCGGCGTCTTGAAGCCGAAGGCGACTCGGAGAGTCGTCACGCCGTCTTCTATCCCGAGCACGTCGACCGTGCGGAGGACGTAGCCGTTCTGCTCCGAGAACTGTCTGACGCGCTCTATCACGGGATACGAGGCGTCCGCCGTCATCGTGACGGACGGCGAATGGTCGTCTATGTACTTGAGTATCCGCCCGAAAACGAGCAGGATTACGAGGACCACGACGATCGAGACGATCGCTTCGAGGATGAACCCCGAGCCGCACGCGAGGCCGAGCGCCGTTGAGATCCACAGCGTTGAGGCGGTGGCGAGCCCCCTCACGGTGAACTTGCCTTTTACGATCACCCCGCCTCCGAGAAAACCGATACCCGTCACGACTGCGGCGGCGATACGCGACGTGTCGTAGTTCAGGCCGGCGCTGACCGTCTGGTGGACTATGTCGATCGTACCGTCGGCCATCCTTATCGCCCATATCGATACCGTCATGAGGAGTGAGCTCCCGACGGCAAGAAGGGCGTGAGTCCTTATGCCTGCGGCCTCGCCCTGGAGCTGACGCTCGAGGCCTATCACCGACGCGAGTATGCCGGCTATCAAACCGGTCAGAAGCACGTAAAGAAGTATGCCCCTGCCCTCGAAAGCGAAAACGAGGCGCAGTATCGATTTGTCAAGTGTCATCATGTTTTTTTCTCCGCCGGTTGCATTTTGTATATTATACCATACCGCCCGCCGCGTTTCAATCACCCCGGGAAATAAAATGCGGCGCGCGGGCGTCCCTCTTCCCTTTTGCCGTCCTGCCGTCCGTCCGCGGTCACGGCATAATTATACCGCATCCCGCGAAAAAACGCATCTCACCTTTTTCGCAGATTTGTCGCAGGAAAATCGCACGAAAGTTGCAAATGAGGCGGAGATCGAAGGGCGACGGCCAACCTCTTGGCTTCTCCCGCCGCAGGGGGATTGTAAAGCGAGAACTTTACGGAGACAATCCCTCCACCGCAAGCGGTCCCCCGTGGCGGGGTCCTCGAAGCGAGCAAAGCGAGCTTTGGGGTTCACGCCTGCCTTTACACAAGGGAGGCTTACTTAAACCATCGCTTTACTAACGGCATTTTGCTTTCTGCAAAGCCGAGCCTAACAAAAATCTTGCCTTCCCCTTGGAGGGGAAGGTGGGCACGAAGTGCTCGGATGAGGTGTTAGCAAACGCATAAAACTGTTGAACGGCTTAAAGCGTTTGTCGCCACCTCATCAGTCCCTACGGGACAGCTTCTCCTCAAGGAGAAGCCAAGATAAGGTTCCGCTTTGCTTTTTAGAAAGCGTGATATCGTCAGCAAAGCGTACGCCCACGTTAGGCTCCCTTGTCCGTCGGCAAGCCGACACGGGAGCTGGCGGCAAGGCCGCCTGAGGGATTGTCCGCGCTTTTGCGCCCTTTCCCGCCCGCGCGCCAGCGCTCTCACGCGCGCTCACGCGCGTCTCGGTACTTTCTTTTTTACTTTCTCTTTTTCTTTCTTTTATTCTTGAACGTAAATTTTGCGAGGCAGCCTCGCAATTTTTTCCGGGCAGCATGGAATTTTTTTCTACTCTGCCCGGAAAATTTTTCCCCTTACCGGAAATTTTTTCCGGTTTTCAAGGAAATTTTTTCCCTGTCTTTACGGAAAATTTTTCCCTATATGGGAACTCTGTTCCATATCTTTTTCAAAAAAAACCCTTACGGTCTGAACGGCCGTAAGGGGTTTTAATAAAAATCGTATCCCGGACTTATCGGGGATCGGCCTCCGGGTTGTCGAGGGAATAGTACGTCAGGTCCCTCTCGACGCCGAGGTAGGTCAGCTCCTTTTCGGAAAAACGGCAGAAGGTCATGCCGCATTTTTCCATCACGCGGCGCGACGCTTCGTTCCCCGTGAAAAACGAGGCGTAAACCGTCCTCAGCCCTCTCTCCCCGAACAGATAGCGGATGAACCGCCTCACAGCCTCCGTGGCGTAGCCGGCGTTCCAGTACCGCGAGCCGAGGCCGTAGCCGATCTCGCACGACTCCGCCGTGTCGTCGAAGAAAGTCAGTATCCCGATGAGCCGCCCCGTCTCCCTGAGACGGATTGCGAAGATGCGCGCGTTCCCGGGATACGCCGAGAAATCGAACTCATCGAGCGTCTCGGCGTAACGGCAGATAAAGGTTTCGAGCACCTTTTTGTCGTGAGATATGTTTGTGAAATAGTCCTCTTTGTCGGACTCTCTCACGCGGTCGATGATCAGCCTTTCGGTCTCCATGCGCAGCGAGGCGTCCGGTATCTTGACCGCCACGCGGTCGTTTCCCGAATAATCCTTCGTGACGGTATAGCCCATGCCCCTGAGCGCGTCGCCCTCGTCGTATCCTATCTCGAAAACGAGCGCGCCGCCGGGTCTGAGACGGCGGGGGAGAACAGCGTCGAACCTGCGGTAGAACGCCAGCCCGTCGGGGCCGCCGTCAAGGGCGAGGCGCGGCTCGCGCCTTACCTCCTCGGAAAGCCCGTTTATGACCTCCGTCGGGATGTACGGCGGATTTGCGGCTATGACGTCAAAATATCCCGCCGGCTCCTCTTTCATGAGATCGGCGCGGACAAAGCGTATCCGCCCGCTCACGCCGTTTTTTTCGGCGTTCCTTTCGGCGATCTCAAGGGCCTTTTCGGAAACGTCGTAAGCGACGGCCGTGAGGTCCGGCCTCATGACGAGCGCGGAGACCGCAACGCAGCCGCTCCCCGTGCAGAGATCGGCGAACACGCCGTTTTCGGGGCAGAGCGACACGAGCTTTTCGACGAGATGCTCGGTCTCCGGCCTCGGGATGAGACAGTCCGGTCCGACCTCGTAGGTCTCGTTCATGAAATACCATTCGCCGAGGACGTAGCCGAGCGGCTCGCCCCCCGCAACCCTGCGCGCGGCGGAGTCGAGCTCATCTCCCGAGAACTTTTCGCGCAGGAAAGAGAGCTCCCTGCCGCCGAGGCCGTAGAGGTCCATTGTTATTTCTTCTTGCCCTGGTTGGCGACCGCCTGCATCTTCGCGTTTATCGCGTCCTGGTCGCCGAGATAGTAGTGGCGCACGATGTTGAAGTTCTCGTCGAACTCGTAAACGAGCGGCACGCCCGTCGGGATGTTGACGCCTATGATATCCTCGCTGCTGATATTGTCGAAATACTTGACGAGGGCGCGGAGGGAGTTGCCGTGGGCGGCGATGATGACGCGCTTGCCGGCGAGCATATCCTTCTTTATGACGTCCTCAAAGTACGGCACCACGCGCTCGATGGTCGTCTCGAGACTCTCGTTTGCCGGGAGGAGCGACGGGTCGACGTCGCGGAACATGTCCTGTTTCGACGCGCTGCGCTCGTCGTCGGGATCGAGCGCCGGCGGCTTGACGTCAAATGAACGGCGCCAGATCTTGACCTGTTCCTCGCCGTATTTTTCGGCCGTCTCGGCCTTGTTGAGCCCCTGGAGAGCGCCGTAATGCCTCTCGTTGAGCTTCCAGCTCTTTATGACGGGGAGCCACGCCCTGTCCATCTCGTCGAGCGCGATGTTGAGGGTGTGTATCGCCCTCTTGAGATACGATGTGTAGCACACGTCAAAGTCGTAGCCCTCTTTCTTCATGACGGCTCCCGCCGCCTTCGCCTCTTCGCGTCCCTTGTCGCTCAGCTCGACGTCCGTCCAGCCGGTGAAGAGATTGAGCTTGTTCCATTCGCTTTCGCCGTGTCTTAAAAGTACGAGTTTCATATTGTTCCGTCCATTTCCGCTTGATTTTTTTGCCCCATAATGATACCACTTCCGGGCGTTTTTGTCAATCCGGCGGAGGTGCGGAACGGCAAATAAAATGATAAATAATTTGTCCGCCCGCGTCTCTTGACACCGCCCCGCGCGGGTGATATAATGTTTTCGCAATAACCTTTCGAGGGGTAGACATGGACACTAAAAAGATAAACAAAGGCAACGTCAGAATGATAGCTCACCGCGGGCTCTCGGGAATTGAGCCCGAGAACACCGTCGCCGCCTTCGTCGCGGCGGGCAACCGCTCGTATTTCGGCATCGAGACCGACGTCCACGTGACGGGCGACGGGAAATACGTCATCCTCCACGACGACTGGACCGGGCGCGTCTTCTGCAAAAACATAAACGTCGAAACGAGCACCTTCGACGAGCTGAGATCCCTCACACTCAGCGAGGGCTACGGCGGCGCGTTCCGCTCCGACTGCAAAATACCGGAGCTCTCCGAGTACATAGCGGCCTGCAAGAGATACGGCAAAAAGGCGGTCCTCGAGCTCAAACTCCCGATGGCAAAAGAGCACGTCGTCGGGATCTGCGACGTTGTGAAGGAATGCGGCTATTTTGACGACACGATATTCATTTCGTTCTATCCGGAAAATCTCATCCGTCTCCGCGAACTGTATCCCGATCAGCCGGCGCAGTTCCTCGCGGGGCAGCTCTACGACAATCTTCTTGAAAAACTCGCGGAGATGCGCGTAGATCTCGATATCGCCTACACCTTCCTCACCGAGGAGATGGTGAAGGCGTACCACGACAGGGGGCTCAAGGTCAACTGCTGGACGGTGGACAACCCGGCGGACGCCGAGCGCCTCGCGAGCTGGGGCGTCGACTTCATCACGACGGACATACTCGAATAAAAGCATCATCCGAAGCCGGCGGCACCCCGCCGGCTTTTTTTGCGAAGGCGTACGGCTCGCTAACGATATTTCGCTTTATTAAAGCAAAGCTGAACTCTGTCTTGCCTTCCCCTTGGAGGGGAAGGTGTCGGCGGAGCCGACGGATGAGGTGTTAGCGAACGCATAAAACTGTTGAACGGCTTAAAGCGATTGTTTCCACCTCATCAGTCCCTGTGGGACAGCTTCTCCTCAAGGAGAAGCCAAGAGTTCGTGCAGTTTTATGCGTTTCAAACAGGGATCGCCAACCTAAACCTTGCCTTCCCCTTGGAGGGGAAGGTGTCGGCGAAGCCGACGGATG
>JAFZCF010000085.1 GCA_017552165.1 Clostridia bacterium | reverse complement strand
TATTTGCAAGCCATTCCATTTCCCTGCTCCCTTTCAGTTATTTTTTAAGTCCCGAATATTCGAGCTTCGTCGCCTCTTTGTACTTCTTGAAGAACAGCATGTATACCATCAGCCCGAGGAGAAGGACGGCGGCTGTGAAGCTGATAATATTGAGCGCGCCGGTGAGGTTCCCCGTGAAGAGATTTCCGAACTGATTTACCATCAGGGCGATCGCGTAGGCGAACCCGCACTGATAGCCGATCGCGAACCACGTCCAGCCCGCGTTGTTCATCTCGCGCTTTATCGCGCCGATAGCCGCGAAGCAGGGCGCGCAGAGGAGGTTGAACACGAGGAAGGAGAAGCCCGTGACTTTCGTGAACGCGGCGGCAAGCGAGCGGTAGACCGTCGTCTCGCCCGTGCGGTAGAGGATGCCCATCGTGCCGACGATGTTCTCTTTGGCTACGAGGCCGGTGACCGAGGCCACGGCTGCGCGCCAGGTCCCCCAGCCGAGCGGCGCGAAGATCCACGCGACGGCTCCGCCGATCACGGCAAGGATGGAGTGTTCGAGCTCTTCCTCGCCGAGCATGCGGAACGTCCCGTCAACAAAGCCGAAGAACGAGGTGAACCACACGACAATCGTCGAGAGCAGGATTATCGTCCCAGCCTTCTTGATAAACGACCAGCCGCGCTCCCACATGGAGCGGAGGACGTTGCCGAGGGTCGGCATGTGATACGCCGGGAGCTCCATGACGAAGGGCGCCGGCTCCCCGGCGAAGCGCTTCGTCTTTTTGAGCATTATGCCCGAGACGATGACCGAGGCCATGCCGATAAAGTACGCCGAGGTCGCGATGAGCGGCGATTTTCCGAACAGCGCGCCGGCGATCATCGCGATGAACGGCACTTTCGCGCCGCAGGGGATGAAGGTCGTCGTCATTATCGTCATGCGGCGGTCGCGCTCGTTCTCGATCGTCCGCGACGCCATGATGCCGGGAACTCCGCAGCCCGTGCCGATGAGCATCGGGATAAACGATTTTCCGGACAGGCCGAAGCGGCGAAAAATGCGGTCGAGCACGAAGGCGATGCGCGCCATGTAGCCGCAGGCCTCGAGGAAGGCGAGCAGCAGGAACAGCACGAGCATCTGAGGCACGAAGCCGAGCACGGCGCCGACGCCCGCGACGATACCGTCAAGGATGAGCCCTCTGAGCCAGTCGGGGCTGTTCGCCGCGTCGAGGAGCTTTTCAATCAGAGCCGGGACGCCCGGCACCCACACGCCGTCCTCCGCCGGGTCGGGCCCGTCGAAGCCCTTTTCGGTAAAGAACGCGACGGCGTCTTTGAACGACATGCCGTTGACGTCGTCTCCGGCGTCTTCCGGAACCTTGTCAAAATAAACGGTCAGCTCGGTGTCCTCGAGCGTATCCTCGTCCTCGACGGTGATCTGAGCCGTCTTTTCGGAGGAAGCGAAGCCGCTGAGTTCGCCGAGGAACGCGTCGGCGTCAAAGTCACCGTCTTCCGCGTCGAACTCAAAGCCGAAGGCGTTTATCGCGTTCACCGCCGCCTCGTAGTCGCCGGATTTCTCTTCGTAAGCGGCCGAGCCGATGCCGAAGAGGTGGAACCCGTCGC
Source organism: Clostridia bacterium (assembly GCA_017552165.1). The sequence continues at coordinate 2,475 of JAFZCF010000085.1, read as the reverse complement.
CGAAGAGCCCGTCGTTTGCCCAGTCTGTCGCCCACGCGCCGGGGCCGACCATCGAGATCCAGTAAACGAGGAACATGATGACGGCGAATATCGGCAGCCCGAGCCAGCGGTTCGTGACCACTCTGTCTATTTTGTCGGATGCCGTGAGCGCACCCTTGTTTTTCTTTTTGTAGCAGGCCTTTATCACCCCGGCGATATACACGTACCGCTCGTTCGTGATTATGCTCTCGGCATCGTCGTCGAGCTCGTTCTCGGCCGCCGCGATGTCCTTTTCGATGTGCCCGCGGACGTCGTCCGGGAGGTTTAGCTTTTCGAGCACCTTTTCGTCGCGCTCGAATATCTTGACTGCGTACCAGCGCTGCTGTTCCTCCGGCAGGTCGTGAACGACGGCCTCCTCGATGTGCGCGAGGGCGTGCTCAACGGGGCCCGAGAAGGTGTGCTGCGGGACCGTCCTGCCGTTCTTCGCGGCCTCGATGGCGGCCTCGGCCGCCTCGGTCACGCCGTCTCCCCTGAGCGCCGAGATCTCGACGACCTTGCACCCGATCTGCCTCGAAAGCTCCGCGACGTTTATGACGTCGCCGTTTTTCCTCACGACGTCCATCATGTTGACGGCGAGCACGACCGGCACGCCGAGCTCGGTGAGCTGCGTCGTGAGATAGAGGTTCCTCTCGAGGTTGGTGCCGTCTATTATGTTGAGTATTGCGTCGGGGCGCTCGTTTATGAGGTAATTCCTCGCGACGACCTCCTCGAGGGTGTACGGCGAGAGGGAGTATATCCCGGGGAGGTCGGTGACGGTCACGCCGTCGTGCTTTCTGAGTTTGCCTTCCTTTTTCTCGACCGTCACGCCCGGCCAGTTGCCGACGAACTGATTCGACCCCGTCAGGGCGTTGAACAGCGTGGTCTTGCCGCTGTTCGGGTTGCCCGCGAGGGCAATTCTTATATCCATGCTTTTTCCGTTCCTTTCCTGCGGTTTAGTTGTCCTACGCTAACATACCGGTAAAATAATAAGCCCCCGGACGGGAGGCCGGTCATTCGACCTCGATCATCCCGGCGTCCTCCTTACGGATACTGAGCTCGTATCCGCGGAGATTGACCTCGATGGGGTCGCCGAGCGGCGCGACCTTGCGTATATACACCTCGACGCCCTTCGTCACGCCCATGTCCATGATGCGTCTTTTCACGGCGCCCTCGCCGTGGAGCTTTACGACCTTTACGGTGTCGCCTATTTTCGCGTCTCTTAGAGTTTTCATGCGTCCTCCTAAATCATTATCCTTTTTGCGAGTTCACGGTCGACGGCAATTCTCGATTCCTTTACGTTCACGATGAGATTCTCGCCGATCTTTGAAACGATTATCACGTTTCCTCCCGGGACAAAGCCCAGATTTTCAAGATGCTGTCTGACCTCGGGGCTGCCGCCTACCCTTTTTATGATAAGCTCCTCGCCCGGGTCCGCAAGCGTCAGCGGCATCATACGACCGCCTCCCTTCCGCGATTGTTGCCTCCGGCTAACATCACGGTAATATTATAGTAAGCCGCGGCTAACTTGTCAAGGGGTCCGCGAAAAAATTTTTTCAGATTTGCGCGAATGCGCGTCTGTGCCGTGCTCGCATGCGTAAGGAGAAACTAATGGCGAGACAACCTTCGAAAGCCCTGTCGCGGACGCTGACCTTCCGAGTGATATAATGACTCGTCATGTATCAGCGTATATGAGGAATTAAAAATGGGAAATCAGTACGGATATATCAGGGTATCGTCACAGGATCAGAACGAAAGCCGTCAGCTTGCAGCAATGGCAAAGGCCGGCGTCGCTGACGTAAATACGTTTATCGACAAACAGTCGGGCAAGGATTTCGACCGCCCGCAATACAACAGAATGGTCGGAATGCTTCAAAAAGGCGATCTCCTCTACATATTGAGCATAGACCGTCTCGGCAGGAATTATGAAGAAATTCAACGCCAGTGGCGCATTCTTACAAAGGATATCGGCATTGATATCTGCGTTATCGATATGCCGCTTCTGGACACACGGAACGGGAAGGATCTCATGGGGACGTTCATCGCCGACCTGGTTCTGCAGATTCTTTCGTTCGTCGCTCAGACAGAGCGCGAAAATATAAAAAACCGCCAGGCGCAGGGGATCGCGGCGGCAAAGGCTAACGGAGTAAAATTCGGAAGACCGCAATCCGGTCTTCCGGCGAATTTCCCTGAAATCATCAGGAAATGGGATGACAATCAATTAACTACCGAAGAGGTCCTTGGTATCTGCAAAATCAGCGAGGCGACGTTTTACAGGAGAAGAAAAGAACTTCAGAACAAACAAAAAGTCGTCAAAAGGTAGACCTTTTGACAACCGTCATAACGTCCGTTATTTTATCATTTTGACGGAAAAAAGTCAATAGGTTAAAGGCGTTTTTGCCGTTTTAAAACATTTTGTCAGACAAATTCAACTGATTGTTGTCACATCTAATTGTCTAC